>NZ_JANDHW010000015.1 GCF_024330105.1 Coprobacter tertius | reverse complement strand
CACACACACACACACACACACAAGTACGTTTATAATATATGATTGCGCTGGCGTAATCAGTCGAAGACATAATATATACGGTAAATCCGTCGAGGAAAATCATTTTCTTTTGACGGATTTTCAGTTTATATATCATACCAATCTATCAACACAAGTTTTACTTAATTACAAAAACAATGAAAAAGATTTATTTCTGGCTGTTGCTCAGCGCGACAGTAGTACTTGCGTCATGCGGTAAAGACGATCTGGAAGTGACAGACAACGGTGATGGAACGATCCCGGTCGTCGGTGTGAGCCTTGACCCGGAAGCCGTCACACTTAAAGAAGGCGAAAAAGTAACTTTGGCGGTAACTGTAATGCCTGAAAATGCGACTGACAAGAACGTACAATGGAGTAGCGGTGACGAATCGATAGCCACCGTAAGCGAAACGGGAGAGGTTACCGCCGTAAAAGAAGGGAATACGACCATTTCCGTGGCCTCGGTAGCTGACCCTTCCCAGAAAGCTACCTGTGAGGTGACGGTATCTGCAACGGTAATAGCGGTGACAGGAATTACGCTAAACGAGACGACCGTGAGTATAAAAGAAGGCGAGAAAGTAACCTTGACGGCAACGATAATGCCTGAAAACGCGACAGACAAGAGCGTACAATGGAGTAGCGGTGACGAATCGATAGCCACCGTAAGCGAAACGGGAGAGGTTACCGCCATAAAAGAAGGGAATACGACCATTTCCGTGGCCTCGGTAGCCGACCCTTCCCAGAAAGCAACCTGCGAGGTGACGGTAATTCGGGTAATCCGTATCGGCGATTATTATATGAAAGACGGTTCGGTTCTCGCGGGAACCACTTCACCGTTGACCGATCAACAGAAAACCGATTGTATCGGTGTCGTATTTTGGGTAGGTGATCCTACGAATGTTACCAATGGCGATCCCGCTCTGAGGAACGAGCATCCGGGATGTACCCACGGGCTGGTAGTGTCTTTGGAAAATGCATATAATGGGAGACATTTCGTTTTTCGTTGGCAAGATCCCGATTGGAGTGATATCGCTAAATGGCAAGAAACAAACCTGACCGGATATGAAAGTATGGCTACCGGCACCGGAGATACTGATAACTTTCAAAAAATCATGGGTTACAATAATACGAAAGTAATAGAACAATATAATGCATATTGCGATAGTCAGGGGGCCGAGATGACTAAATATAAGGTAGAACCGGTTACTGTTATTTCCCAATTCGAAAGCAAATTTCCCGCTCCGGCAAATAGCAGCGGGTGGTATCTTCCTTCTCCCAAGGAGTTGTCTACACTCTTTTCGGGCTGGTATGACGGAAATATATGGAAGATACAGCAAGCCGGTCTGGGGAGTCTTGTATCTAATTCTGAATTAATGGATCTTCGTATCGAGACGTTGCGTGGAAACGTTGAGGAAACGAAGATGACTTCGTCTCGATATTGGTCATCTTCACAAAATGCCGATTATCCGGGCAGTGCATATAATATACTAAGTGGGGAACTTCGTAGCGATGGTAAAAAATCTTTTACCTTTAGGGTACGTCCGGTACTTGCCTTTTAAATAGATAAAAATGAAAAGCCTCCTAAGAATTCTTTCCAATTCTTAGGAGGCTTTTCATTTTTAATGAGGGTCGTTAAATTCAGTAAGCAAATAAAGGATATGCTTTCATTGTAGCGTTTACTTTTTCGCGTACCGATTTTATTATATTATCGTTTTCTGGGTTGGCAAGTACGGTATCTACCATTTCAACGATCTCGAGCATGAGGTCTTCTTTTGCACCTCGCGTAGTGATAGCCGGAGTTCCCAATCGGATACCCGATGTTTGGAATGGAGAACGGCTGTCGAAAGGTACCATATTCTTATTGGCTGTAATATCGGCCTGAACAAGGGCTTTTTCGGCGACTTTCCCGGTAAGGTCGGGGAATTTGGTACGTAAATCTATTAATATACAGTGATTGTCGGTTCCGTTCGATACGATTTTGTATCCTTTATCCATAAAAGCTTGGGCCATTACGGAAGCATTCTTTTTTACTTGTTTTTGGTATTCTTTATATTCGGGTTGTAAAACTTCACCGAAAGAAACGGCTTTCGCGGCAATTACATGTTCCAAAGGCCCGCCCTGTACGCCGGGGAATACGGCAGAGTCGAGAAGAGCCGACATTTTTTTAATTTCTCCTTTGGGGGTGGTTTTGCCCCAGGGATTATCGAAATCTTTCCCCAAAAGGATAATACCGCCACGAGGACCGCGTAAAGTTTTGTGTGTGGTAGAGGTAACGATATGGGCGTATTTTAGAGGATTTTCGAGCAAACCGGCAGCGATAAGACCGGCAGGATGCGCCATATCTACCATAAAGATAGCCCCTATTTCGTCTGCTATTTTGCGCATACGGGCATAATCCCATTCGCGGGAATAAGCTGAGGCTCCGCCGATAATTAATTTCGGACGTTCCCGTAAGGCTACTTCTTCCATCATATCATAATCGATATAACCGGTATCTTCTTTTACACCGTATTCGAGTGGTTTGAACATTAACCCGGAGAAGTTTACGGGAGAACCGTGCGAAAGATGTCCTCCGTGTGAAAGATTCAGTCCGAGAAATTTATCACCGGGGTTGAGAACGGCCATGAAAACAGCCATGTTTGCCTGAGCTCCGGAGTGGGGTTGTACGTTGGCCCATTCCGCACCGAAAATTTCTTTTAAGCGATCGATCGCGATATTTTCGCTTTTATCCACCACTTCGCATCCACCGTAGTAGCGTTTTCCGGGGTAGCCTTCGGCGTATTTATTGGTCAGGCAGGATCCCATTGCCTGCATAACTTGTTCACTAACGAAATTTTCAGAAGCGATGAGTTCGATTCCTTTCATTTGTCTCTGACGTTCTTCGTCGATGATGTCAAAGATTGCATTGTCTCTTTTCATGTGCTGTATGATATAATTTGTTGTCTGTTCGAAGTTGCAAAGATACTGATTTTGGTCGTAAAAAAAGTTCTTATAATGTAAAACCTACCGAAAAACTGAGCAAGTTAATTCCTCTGTGTATCGAGAGTACTCCGGGAATAGGATTGCTACCGGGTGGGATAAGATTGTATCCGCCCTTATCCTGTATATTCATTAACGCGAATTCATATCTGAAATCGATGAAAAATCTTGAAATGGATACTCCAGCTCCTAATACCAGACTTATTGTTAAGGGTTTTAGGCTTTCGTTTCTGGTAATATGGTAATTTCCTATATTTTCTATTCGAAAGGTTTCTTTATAAATATATTTCAGTTTCGGACCGATAAAGAAAGCGAGCTCATAAGGTTTTTGTTTAACGAAATTATAACCGTAGAGTAGCGGAATATCGAGTGCGTAGATGTGATTTTGTACCGAACTTTCAGGGTATTCCTCAGGAGCCAGGTTTGGTATAAAATCGAGTGGACTTAATTGCATCGTGCTTCTCAGATAACTGGTACCGGCTTCCAGTTGTATAAAATTTCGTTTAAAATTTATTCTACCGAAAAGAGCTCCGGAAAAGCCTATTTGGCTGTTTACAGTCGGTAATTCTATTCCCACTCCGTCAATCGATGCCGAACGCACGTCGACGAAAGGGGCGTTTACTCCGGCTCTGATCCCCCAGTTAAATGTATTTTCCGTTTTTTCATTTTCTTGAGCCGAAAGTGAAAGAGCCGAAAGGAAAAGCCATATAAACAGAGTGTATCTTTTCATTTTTATTTTTTTTTCTTTTGCACCGACCATCCGAATTTACCGATTTCTTTGCCAATTTCGTAATAATGACCGTGAGAATATACGAGTAATCCGGCTTTGTTCATATCGAAGGCCCCGGTATCTTTATCGATATATTTTTCATCGGCCAGTACGTTTATAACATCGGCAATAAACATATTGTGCGATCCGAGACTTAAAATTTCGCGTACACGGCATTCGATACAAAGAGGCGATTCATCGATATGAGGAGCCGATACGGAGATTCCCGATACAGGAGTAAAACCGGTTTCAGCAAACTTGTTGTAATCTTTTCCCGAACGTACTCCGCACCAATCGGTTTCCTTTGCCATCGCTGCCGTGGTGAGGTTTATTACAAATTCCATATTTTTTGCTAAAATGGGATAAGAATGTCGCTCGGGTCTTATCGATATGTAACACATAGGAGGGTTTGTACAAATCGTACCGACCCAACTGACGGTGATCAGATTATATTCTTCGGGAGAATTACCGCAACTTATCAGTACGGCCGGTAAAGGATATATCATGGTCCCCGGCTTCCAGTTTTGTTTCATATGGTTTTATCGTATTTCTATTTCGTCTTTTGTAGCAGCTCTTTCACAATATTTACATTTTACCTCTACCGAATCTTTGTTTACCACATAAAAAATGGTTTTCATCGGTTCATTATTCGTAATGCATTTGGGATTTCCGCATTTAATGATACCGTGTATTTCGTCGGGTAAAGAAACCATGCGTTTTTCTGTTACCTGATAGTTGCGTATAATATTTATTTTGGCATTGGGGGCAATCAGTGCGATTTTGTTAATGTCGTCTTCTTCAAAGAAAAGGTCGGCAATTTTTATAATTCCTTTATGACCGATTTTTTTACTTACCAGATTATTTCCTATGGTAATGCTGTTACCCAGTTTTTCGATACCCAGCAGGGAGACGACTTTAAAAAGTTGATCGGAAGGGATATGATCTATAACGGTACCGTTTTCGAGAGCGGCGACTTCAAGTTCTTTTTTATTAGCTTTCATAAGTTTTGATTTATTTTACTTCTATTCCCAGAACTTTACAAATAATAGCCTGTCGGGCATATAATCCGTTTTCGGCTTGTTTAAAATAATATGCTTTAGGATTGTCGTCTACGTCGTAGGCGATTTCGTTTACTCTGGGTAGCGGATGCAGTATTCGTAAATTATCCTTGCTGTTTCTCAGCATTTGGTTATGCAGAGTATAAACATTTTTTACTTTTTCATATTCCATCAAGTCGGTAAAACGTTCACGTTGGACTCTTGTCATGTATAATATATCGGCTTGATTGATAACTTCTTCTGTAAAGTCGTAATGTTCTTCGTATTTTATGCCTAATTTATCGCAATAGATTTTATATTCTTCAGGCATTTTCAGTTCCTCGGGAGCAATGAAATGAAAAGTCGGGTTAAAGTGCGACATGGCCATGAGCAGAGAGTGTACGGTACGTCCATATTTCAGGTCGCCTACCATGGTGATGTTAAGATTTTCGAGAGAGCCTTGCGTTTTATAAATAGAATAAAGGTCGAGCATTGTTTGAGAAGGATGCTGGTTCGCTCCATCACCGGCGTTGATAACAGGTTTAGATGATACTTCCGAAGCGTACCTTGCGGCACCATCGAGATAATGGCGCATAATAATGAGATCGACATAATTACTTACCATCATTATAGTATCTTTCAGCGTTTCTCCTTTTGATGAACTGGTGGTGGACGCATCAGAAAATCCGATCACACGTCCGCCCAAACGGTTAACTGCTGTTTCGAAACTTAATCGGGTACGGGTAGAAGGTTCAAAAAATAGAGTAGCGACCACTTTCCCTTCAAGTAAACGACGGTTGGGATTTTCTTCAAAAAGGCGGGCGCTTTCCAATAGGCCCAGAATATCATCTTTCGAGTAGTCGGTAATCGAGACTAAACTTTTTCTTCTCATAATATTGCGTGTATTTAAGAATTGTATATCTGCCGTAAAAAAAACAGACCAACCCGCCCCTCGGGGCCGAATTGGTCTATCTTGCAATGATTACCGATTGAAAATGTCGGCGACACTTTTGTAAGTGCGTGAAATGCAAAGGATAATATTTTAATATACTCTGTTTCATAACCTCTACAAATTTATAAAAAAAAGTATATATCAAAGCATTTCTGCTTAAAAAATATTGTTCCGAGACAGAATAGAGACAGTTATGGAATAATTGTATTAACTTTGTCATCTGTTGAAGAATACCTGTTTTTCCGGAAAATTTATAATCTGATTTTCGGTGAAAGCATGATACAAAAGGAGGATATAAAGATATTTTTAAGACATATATGAATACCAGCAGTAAACCAGTGGCAAAGAAAAAGAAAAAAAGTATTGCGAAGAAAATTGTTATCGCTCTGTGGGCTTTGTTCGGCATGGGAATCGTTGCGGCTATCGTTTTGTTTATGTTGGTCGCTCGCGGTTATATCGGATACATGCCTCCCATCGAGGATTTGCAGAATCCTAAAGATAAATTTGCATCGGAAATATATACGTCTGATATGCAGGTACTCGGTCGTTATTTTTATAAAGCCAATCGGGTATATGTAAATTATAATCAGTTGTCTCCGTATTTGGTAGAGGCGCTTATCGCCACCGAAGATGTCCGATTTTATGACCATTCGGGAATCGATGCGAAAGCGCTTATCCGAGCTATTATAAAGCGGGGATTACTTTTTCAAAAAAGTGCCGGAGGAGGGAGTACGATCTCTCAGCAGCTGGCGAAGTTAATGTTTTCTCCTCGGGCGGAGAACGTACTCGAACGTTTGTTTCAGAAACCGATCGAATGGGTTATCTCGGTTCAGCTCGAAAGATATTATACTAAAGAGGAAATCGTGAATATGTATCTGAATATGTTCGATTTCCTGAATACCGGTGTAGGTATACAATCTGCATCGATGGTATATTTCAATACTACCCCCGATAAATTAACTATAGAACAGGCTGCGACACTAATAGGTATGTGTAAAAATCCTCGTTATTTTAATCCCGTACGTCATAACGAACGTACTCGGGGCAGGAGAAACACAGTCCTCGAACAAATGTATAAGGCTGATTACATTACGAAAGCCGAACGTGATTCGTTGCAAGATCTTCCTCTTACTCTCGATTTTCAACGTATCGATCATAAAGAGGGTTTAGCCCCATATTTCAGAGAACATCTACGATTGATGATGGTTGCTCCCAAACCGGTAAAGAGCAATTATTTGGCTTGGCAGTCCCAGCAATATGTCGATGATTCAATCGCCTGGGAAACGAATCCTATATATGGCTGGTGCGAAAAGAATCGTAAAGCGGACGGTTCGAAATATAATCTTTATACCGATGGTTTAAAAATATATACTACACTCGATTCGCGTATGCAAAAATATGCGGAAGAGGCGGTTGCTGAACATATCGGTGGATATTTGCAACCTCGTTTTACTAAAGAGAAAAAGGGTCGTAGTTACGGCCCCTTCGCTCGATCGGAACCTAAGGATAAAGTTGCCTCCATCATGGAGAGAGCGATGAAAAATAGCGATCGTTACCGAAATATGAAAAAAGCCGGAGCTTCGGATTCGGAGATACAAAAAGCTTTTGGTGAAAAAGTAGATATGCAGGTTTTTTCCTGGGAAGGCATGGTGGATACGACGATGACTCCTATGGATTCTATCCGTTATCTGAAGTCTTTTTTGCGAACCGGATTTATGGCCATGGATCCTCGTACCGGTTATATCAAAGCTTATGTCGGGGGTATCGATTTTAAGAATTTTCAGTATGATATGGTTTCGGTAGGGCGCCGTCAGGTAGGTTCTACAATTAAACCGTTCCTATATACGCTGGCTATGGAAGAAGGATTTTCTCCCTGTGATCTTGCACCGAACGTACAGCCTCATTTAAAAGATGAGGCCGGTAGGGTATGGTCTCCGAGAAATGCTTCTAAAGCTCGTATAGGGGAGGATGTTACTTTGAGATGGGGTCTTGCCAACTCGAATAATTGGATATCGGCTTATCTGATGGATAAGCTTTCTCCTTCGTCGCTTGTACGGTTGATGCACTCTTTCGGTATAAAAAACAAGATCGATGCGGTAATTTCTTTGTCCTTGGGCCCGGCTGAAGTTTCGGTTGAGGAAATGGTTACTGCATATACGGCGTTTGCTAATAAAGGGATTCGAGTAGATCCTTTGTATGTTACACGTATCGAGGATAATTTCGGTAACGTAATCTCTGAGTTTTCACCCCGTATGACCGAAGTGTTCAGTGAGAGCGCTTATTATAAAATATTGCCGATGTTGCGTGACGTAATCGATCATGGCACAGGTGCCAGAATTCGTTTCAGATATGGAATTACAGCCCCTATGGGAGGAAAAACAGGAACAACCAATAACAATGCCGACGGTTGGTTTATGGCTTTTACCCCGAGTTTGGTTTCCGGAATGTGGGTCGGCGGAGAAGACCCCTCGATACATTTCGACGGTATGGCCGATGGCCAGGGAGCCAGTATGGCGCTTCCGATTTACGGATTATTTATACAAAAGGTATATGCCGATAAGACATTGGGATATTCACAAACAGAGGACTTTGTTGTTCCTCCTCAGTATAGTGATCCTTGCGCGGGAACACCCGGGATGAATATCGAAGAAGAATATCCCGATCAGCCGTCAGAGGCAATCGAGGGCATATTTGATTAACGAAAAGTAAAATCGATAGGGGAAAGGGAAACTGATGAGGTCGGTTTCCCTTTTTACCAATATAAAAGGGCGATGATTATCGGTACTGAGAAATCGACTAATATGCCGTGAAATAGAGAAATTACGATATAATTTTCTCCGCAGTAACGGCTTATCAGTGGAAGAGTGGTATCTATCGAAGTAGCTCCTGCAGCCGATATAGGTGCAAGTTTCCCGCAAAAACGAGCCAGTACCGGAATACAGAGCAGGGCAAGTATTTCACGTGTCATATTACTGATAAGTGCCATCATACCGATGTGGCTGCCTGCAAGTTCGGTTAGTAATACGGCCGATAGACTGTAATACCCGAATCCCGAACCGATGGCAATAGTCTCTTTCGAAGCGATATCTTCTGTAAAAAACGATATTCCCCAGGCGGTAATCATTGTTCCTGCTATTGTCGCCAGGGGAATAAGTACGATCCGTATTTTATATATCTTTATAGGTCTCCAAAGACTTTTTAAGTCGGCACCAATCGACATTCCTACAAAAAACATCATAACCGAAAGAATATATAAGCTATAGTCTTGTTTGTATGCAAAATCAGGCATGCAATGGTAGTAGGAAAGCAAGACACCTGAAAAAAAACAGAGTACGATAAGAAGACTCATTTTCACTTTTTGTCCTCCTTCTTTATTTTTTCTTTGAAAAATATTTTTTGGACGATCATTGTAAAAATAATGCTTCCGGTTGTGCATCCTATACCTATCAATATTGCAGTAGAACCTAATCCGGTGATGTTTTCCATGATTTCCCGGTTATTTCCTACCGAGATACCCATGACGAAAAGGAGTAGGAATATAATTCCCGTATTAAGTTTACCGATAAAAGGAAATATCCTTTTCTTTTTTTTAAGTAGGTGGCCCGCCAAAATACCGAGCCCCATTATTGTCATTATTGTAAACATACTATGGTCCCGGAATATGATTTTATTTGAGAGTATCGTTCTTTAGGTTTAGCTTCTCGACAAGTTTTCTGTATTCTTTCGTTTGTAAAAATTCGGTGATAGCACGGGCATGTCTCCGGTTATGGAGATCGGTTCCGAGAAAATCTACATATCCCTTTTCTATCAGCCAATATGCGATATTACGGGTTTCTTTCCCATAGTATCCGGCCAGTGAGAGCCAATTTAGCTGAAACATGCATCCCGAATTATATATATCGGTATATATTTCTTTTTCATCGTAATAGTAGGCGTACCGTTCGGGATGTGCGAGAATAGGATTAAATCCTTTCAATTGTAACTGGTAAATAAGTCCTTTCAAATCCCAAAAGGGTTGTAGAAATGAGTTTTCTATAAGAATATGGTTTCCCGGTAGGGGGATGAGTATATCGTTTTTTACATGTTTTAAAAAATTTTCATCCATTCGGTATTCTGCCGAGAATATGATTTCGGGGGCGTCCTCACCTAATGCTTCTTTCAATAGATTATATGCTGCCGTAATGGTTTCGGGCGTATTTTCGAATGTTTCCTCGGTAACATGCGGAGTGGTTATGATACGTTTAACCCCCCATTCCTGCATTTGTTTTACCAAAGCGACAGAATGCTCCACATCGGGAGAACCGTCGTCTATTCCCGGAATAATGTGTGAATGTATATCAGTGGTATACGGTAAAGAAACCGTATCGGATTTTTTTTTATTAAAAAGACCGAACATATTCATTTTCATTTATCAATGTGCAAAAATAACTTTTTTCGATTGTAATAAACTTTAAAGATAAATAAAAACTCGAGATATGACTTTATCTTTTGGGTTTTACCGTTTTATTTCTCAAAAAGAGAAGAATTTCTTTGTATAATTAAAAGATATTAGTACATTTGCACGCCATTACAAATGTACACGCTTACCAACGTGGATAATAACAGATAATAATAAAATTGATATAACAATGAAAAAAGGTATTCATCCTGATAACTATCGTGAAGTTGTATTTAAGGATATGTCTAACGATGATGTGTTCATTACCCGTTCTACTGTTGCCGCTAAAGAAACTATAGAAATAGATGGTGTTACTTATCCCTTGGTAAAACTTGAAATTACCAATACATCTCATCCGTTCTTTACCGGTAAACAAAAGCTGGTAGATACGGCTGGTCGTGTAGACAAGTTTATGAACCGTTACGGCAAACACATGCAGAACAAACAGAAATAATTTTTGTGTTTAAGATATTGAAAAGACCGGCCTCTGTTACACAGGGGCCGGTCTTTTATTTTCTTAGAGTGCATTGTTATATCTTGCGTCTATGACTTTCCAATTGATTATGTTCCATATTGCATTCAGATGTTCGGGTCTTCGGTTTTGGTAATCGAGGTAATAAGCGTGTTCCCAAACGTCGATTCCCAATAGGGGAGTAACATTTTCACGGGTAAGGATGTTTCCAGCATTGCTTTCTCCGATAATCTCCAGGCTTCCGTCTCTATTTTTTACCAGCCACACCCATCCTGAACCGAAGAGTTCGGAAGCTACCGTTACGAATGATTTTTTAAATTGGTTGAAATCACCCCATTGTTTATCGATTTCTCGAGCAAGTGCACCATAGGGTTTATGTTGTGCTTTATCTTGAGGGGCGAAACTGTCGAAATAAAAAAAGTGGTTCCATGCCTGGGCCGAATTGTTATATAATTTACCAGAGGATGTTTTTACTATTTTTTCAAGATCTTGCCCGATGCGTGATGCATCATTTTTAATGAGTTTATTGACATTATCGATATACCCTTTCAGGTGTTTTTCGTAATGTAACATCAGTGTTTGAGCGCTTATTACGGGCTCGAGTTCATCGTAATCGTAATTAAGAGCCGGCAGGGTGATTACTGTTTCTGCAATGGGGCTTCTGGCATTTTGAGTCTGTCCCCATGTATTACTCACAAATAAAAAAATAAACAATGACGGTACGATTCTATAAAATATTATCGGTTTCATATTTTAGTAATTAATAGGTTTCTTATTGTAAGTAACCCATTACGAAGTCATAATGTTTATATAAAGCAAGCCGTATTTCAAAACTTTTATACTCGCTTGTCTGTTTTTATCATACGAAAACTTCAAATGAAAAATAAAATGGAAAAAACTCGGAAAAGAACAAAGATCGGAGTGATAGCTCTGCTTTGTATCAGTATGGTATTTGCCTCGGGATGTTCGGCATGGCAAGGAATGAGCAAAACCGGGCAGGGAGCTGCAATCGGAGGGGGTTCAGGAGCTGCTTTGGGTGCAGGTGTCGGTGCTCTTGCCGGAGGTGGAAAAGGAGCCTGGATCGGTTCACTTGTAGGGGCTGCAGTGGGTTCTGGTGCAGGTGCCTTAGTCGGACACCGTATGGATAAACAGCAGAAAGAACTTGAAGAACAGTTGAAAAATGCTGAAATTCAGAAAGTAAAAGACAGTAATAATTTACAGGCTATTAAGGTGACGTTTGCTAACGGAATATTGTTTGCGACGAATTCGAGTCAACTGACAGCGTCTGTTAAATCTGATCTTACCGATCTTGCGCATAATCTCGTGCAAAATCCTAAAACTAATATTCAGGTATTCGGGTATACCGATAATACGGGGAGCCAACAGCTTAATGAACGGTTGTCGTTGCAGAGAGCTGAATCGGTTGCGAACTTCCTTATAAATAATGGAGTTTCTTCAAATCGTGTTTCGGTTAAAGGTTTTGGCTGGAATGACCCTGTTGCCAGCAATGCTACTCCCGAAGGACGTGCTCAAAATCGGAGGGTAGAAATTTATATTACCGCTTCAGCGGATATGATTAAAGAGGCGCAGAGCCAGAACTGATATATAACATGATAGTAAAAACAGGCTGTTTCGGTAACGAAACAGCCTGTTTTTTATGAATTAAAAATAAAAAGATAAAACAATGGGACTGTATTGATTAAATATGAACTGCACGTCGAAAGTTTTTTGTCTAACTTTTTTGGGGGCACTTCAATATTACACAGCCATGGTTATGATTTATTATAAAGAACGTCCTTTAAATACGGTAGATTGTGACAGGGGTATGATTTTTCCGGATAATCTGAATCGGTTTGAACTGAAATTGGGTGAAATATCTACCATTGCTGAATTGCTTCCGTTATAGAGTGTGATGTTAATTTGAGCGGAAATGCCTACCCCCATAACATTCATCGACAAGATTATATTTCCTTTTTTATCGGTTTTCGTCTTAATATTCGAAGCTTTTCCGTCGACTGTTATACCGCCAAGTCCGTTAGGTCCGCTGGCCGGTATATTAAAAGCGACTTGTACCACGGCATTGTCACCGTCGAGTCCTACAAAATTGGTGTTAGAGGATACGAAAGCTGTGTTCCCATATTTAAACATGACTTGATCGGCTTCCAGTACAAATTTTTTATTATCAATGGCTAATTTGGCCTGTTGATATAATAATTCGTTATATGCTTTTTCAGCGTCTTTTTTTTCCTGACGAGCATCTTCTTTCGTATTTTGGGCTTGTATATTGCTTAAACAAGCAAATATAGCCAGTAGTGTAAATAAAATTGTTTTTTTCATTGCTTTTATTGTTTAAAAGTTTTTTACATTCATAGTGAATGTACTAATATAACATTTTAGACCGTAAAATGTTGTTTTTTATTTAAATAAATCACTTAATTATTATAATAAATGTTGATTTTGATATCTAAAAATTTAAATAATATGTATATTATTCGTTATATAGTAGATTTGTTATGGAGTTACCATATGAAATAAGCGATTTTTTTTGTGAGGGTAAAAAAGAAGGAATACCCTGTGAAGATCGAATTGTAGTGCTTCCCGGATTTGTCGCTGTTATTGATGGCGCTACAGCTAAGAACGATGTTTTGTATGATGGGAAAAGCTCAGGTTATCGGGCTGCTGAATGTATAAGCGATGTGTTGGGTAAGCTTTCGCCTCAGACTGTTATGTCGGAGGCGGTGCAACATATTACCGACGGAATCGGTCGGTTGTATGAAAAATATGGTATTTGGGAGAAGGCCGGTTTTTATCCCGAATATCGATTTACGGCAAGTGCCGTAATTTATAGTGTTTGGTATCGTGAGGTTTGGATCGTTGGGGATTGCCAAGCTTTAATAGCCGGTGAGAGATATATTTATGAAAAAGAGATCGACCGGTTATTGTCTCGAATAAGAGCTTCTGTAATCGAAAAGCATATTGTCGATGGATATTCAATCGACGAAATGATGCGGAAAGACCCGGGCCGTCGGTATATCCTGCCGATGCTCAAAGATATTTTATTTTTTCAGAATAACCATACGCCGGGAATTCGGTATGTATATGCGGTTTTCGATGGATTTCCCGTTCTCTATGAGATGGTTAAATGTATAAAAGTTCCGAAAAATACACCTTTAATATTAACAAGTGACGGTTATCCGCATATTTACGATTCTTTTGAGCAAACAAAAATGTCCTTGCAAACCCTTCTTAGGGATGATCCTTTATGTTTTAAGAAATTCAAGAGTACGAAAGGTATGGTTTACGGGAATCGCTCGTTCGATGATCGTAGTTTTATACGTATTCTTCATCCATGAATAGTTATTTATCGTGGTTATTGGCGATACATTTCAGTATTTCGGGAAGCTGTTCTTTTTCACATTTGAGTGACGATAATTTTTTTACTCCTTCTTGTGTAACCGAATAGTACATTTGTCTACGATCTTTTTCTCCGAGGTCTCTCAATATCAGCCCTTTCATCTCGACCGACCGAAGTACTTTAGAGGTATTCGATTGGCTTAGATTCAGTTTCTTTGCAATCTCTCCCGACGTAAGAGGTCCTTCTTTGAGAACGCATAGCAGCATTCCTTCGTTCAGACAAAGATCGTGTGTTTTATGAAAATAATTTTCAAATTCGGCTATTGCTTGATATATTTCTCTGATGTAGCACAAGGTTTCCATATTATTCTTTGTTTTTGTTTATTTCAGGCAATCTATCGTACAGATAAAGTTCCGGAAAATAAAATTGTTTATCTCCGGAACTTGTTATTTGAAATCTCTTTATGATATAAAGAGTATTTTATTTAGTGGCTTCGGCTTTATTTAAAAGTACCGTTTCGATAGCTTTTTTCAAGTCTTTTTTAGGAATAGCTCCTTGAGCCATCTGAGGAGCTCCGTCCATTGGGATAAAAAGTAAAGTAGGAATACTTCTGATTCCGAAAGCGGCAGCCAGTTCCTGTTCTTTATCGGTGTCTATTTTGTAGATATAAATCTGGTCTTTAAATTCTTCAGCGAGTTCTTCGAGTGAGGGTGCAATGCTTTTGCAGGGGCCGCACCAAGTTGCGTAAAAATCTATGATAGCCGGTTTATCACCCAGGTATTTCCATTCATCAGGATTTTTTTCATAGTTAGCCACTTTTTTTAAGAATTCGTCTTTAGTAAGAGCAATTGTTCCCATAGTTGTTTTGTTTTTATTAATCGTATTATCATTTTTCTGTTTATTTTGTGAAGAACACGAAATGCTTGTAAAAAGACTCGATACGAGCAATGTTAGAAAAAGAATGCGCTTGAGTTTCATATTATTCTTTATTTAATTTTGATTGTTTCTATTTTGTATTTCACAATTCGAGTTTTCTTTTTTTATGCAACATTTGCCTGGCGCTATTAAAAAACCGATAGCTGCTCCCCACAAAGTACTTATGTAAGGGGAGGATGTTATGGGACAAGTCCCGGATGCACAACCGATGAAATACCAATATGCAAATCCTGCAGCAGCTCCTAAAAGTGTGGTTATAATGCGAAGCCTATTATTTTTTACCCATTGTTTCATATTGTTTTTGTTTTTTATTCTTTACTGGAATATATTTTTTTGATAACGATTACAAAGGTATAAAATATTTCCATAAAAACAATTTTCCAATGGAAAATAATGATTATTTAACAAGCTGATTTGTTAAAATTAAAATATTGAAAATAGATAGAGGGCAAACTGCTTAAGATGTTTATAATAAAAAATGCATCTTTTTCAATGAAGAAGATGCATTTTTACTATATAGGTTTATTATTTAGTTTTTCTCTTCTTGAAATTTGCGGGACACTTTAAGTAAATTAGAAGTATAAGCGACTACATTTTGGGTTTCTTGTATCATAGTAAGATATACCATGCTTACTTTCAGGCTGCCTTGTTGACTTTGAATACGTTTTAACTCGGCCCGTTTCAGTTGAGAGAGGTTATTGATAATAATATTTGCCTTTTGTATGAGCTCGATGAATTTTTCATCATATTGGTTATTCTCGATCAGTTCCCTACTACTGATGAGTAATTGAGTTACTTCTGATGCGATGTGGGAAAATTCGGCTTTTTGCTCATCGTGCAGTGGATTGAAGTTATTATCGGTATGTTCGAGACAAGGTTCGCAGATACGGCCTATACTATATATGATTTCACTGATAAAATCGTTTCCCTGATAATAATACAGTCCTTTTTCGATGGCGGTGTTATTATCGAGATGAGTTACTCCGAGCGTTCCGATACGTTTAACCTGTTTCAGGTGTACTTTTTCATCATCGATGTGATTCATTGTTTTGCGAAGTCCGCGATAACTTTCAGAGAGAAAAGCAGAAACCGTATGGTCGAACGTTTCGGCTGCAGTATTCAGTATTTCCGATAATTCGTCACGGGTATGTTTGCGCAAAAGAGTGAGAGCTTCGTTGGTGTCGTGGGTAGACATGAGTTTTACGATTGTCGGATTTCCTTTTTCTTTGTTCTGTTTTTTGTTGAACCGTAGCTGACTTCTGATAAGCAGAAAGATGGCTAAAGAGATGAGGAGTATGATAGCGGGCGTACCTCCATAATAAATGATTAAAGCTACAAAGAAACAGATAAAAAAGGCAGCTCCGGCAGTGATGAACCATCCTCCGATAACGGATAATACTCCGGTAATACGATATACGGCACTCTCGCGTCCCCATGCTCGGTCGGCGAGGGAAGTACCCATAGCAACCATAAACGCAACATAAGTAGTGGACAGAGGTAGTTTGAGAGAGGTCCCCATGGCGATCAGAAATCCGCCTAATACCAAATTGACAGAGGCGCGTATCAAATCAAAAGATGCACCTTCGGCCAAGATTGCTTCGTTTTGATTGAAACGGGCGTTGATCCAGCGTTTTGTACGTTCGGGAATTATACCTGTCAGCCACGATGAGAAATTACTTGATACTCTGACGATAACTCTTGCTACCGGAGAAGTACCGAATGCTTCTTCTCCTTCTTCCTGTCTCGAAAGATCGAGAGACGTTTTTACGACACTTTGCGCTTTTTTCGAGGTGAACAGCGCTACGACCATGATAATACCCGAAATAATCAAAAAATACCAGGGGGTATGCGCTGAACCCGAAAGGGAACTCATCAGGTATGAGTCGGGATTTGCACCGGGTTGTGAAATAATATCGGTATAAGAAGAAAATCCGGCAAGGGGAACTCCGATAAAATTTACCAGGTCGTTACCGGCAAACGCAAACGCTAAAGCGAAAGTTCCCAATAGTACGACAACTTTATAAACATTTATTTTCAACCAGTAAAGCACCTGCATTAACAGTGTGAATCCGATGAGTGAACCTACTACGAGACCTGAGGTGTTATTGTCGAGCCATGCTTTATTCTCAGGAGTCATGAAAGAGGATCCTTTCAGCCCGCTAACCATTAAAAAGTAAAGAATGGCTGTACAGGCGAGACCGCAAAATATTCCGGCAAAATATTTCGACTTTTTTTTATAATTGAAAGTGAAAAGTATTCGGGATAGATATTGAACGACCGATCCGAAGAAAAAAGCGATAGCTACCGAAACGAATATAGCCAGTATAACCGATAATGCTTTATCGGTATTTATCAGATCTCCCAAACCATAACTGTTATCGGCCATAATTTTTATAAGAGACAGTGCAAATGTCCCTCCTAATAGTTCGAACACCATCGAAACAGTGGTAGAGGTAGGCATCCCCAGCGAATTGAAAACATCCAGCAACACGACATCGGTTAACATTACGGCTAATAAGATGCACATGATCTCCGAAAAATAAAAATACTGTGGTTGGTAAATCCCGTGCCGCGCAATATCCATCATACCGTTAGACATGGAAGCTCCCATAAGAATTCCGATTCCGGCTACTATCATAATTATTCTGAATGGCGCGGCTTTTGCTCCGAGAGCCGAATTGAGGAAATTTACCGCATCGTTACTGACTCCTACGACCAAATCGAAAACGGCTAATAAAAAAAGGAAAATAACAATTAAAAGATAAAAAGTTTCCATAGGTGATATGCTCTTAAAATCTGTTGTGTTGTATTGAGCGACAAAGGAACTAAAAAGATGTTACAATAAGATTACAAATGAAAATTGCCTGATGAAAAATATTCATGAATGTTATATATATCGTTCCGGTATAAAATATTTTGTCGGATATTTATTATTTTCTGAATAAAATACCGTTTTTGCGGATACCGAATTGTACCCCCCAATTATCGTCGAATAGCGTTCCTTTGTCGAATGCTGCTGAGAGTAGGAATTCCCAGCCGTGTAATCGGGTTGGGGAGTAACGGGCCTCGGCCAAGCCCGAAAATTGATGGGCAATGTGCTTGAATGGTATATTGGGAGTTCCCCATCCGCGTTGATGCCCTGCTAGTATGCGATATGAAATTTTTGGGGTAATATAACCATCGATTCCGGTATGGAATGCGCGGCTACGATTATTGGTAAATCCCAGAAAATGATCTCTGTTATAACCAGGAGAACTTATAAACGGGGTTCCCATCGTATGGCCTGCGTGTGTCCAACCGTTGTAAGCGGCATGTGCGTAGTAATTGTCTCCATCGCTTACTTGTATAGGTATCATATCGGTTTTATCCCAAAGAAAGGGACCGCTTTGATGTGTGGAGTTTATGACTTCGAAAACGAAACCGGTGAGGTATTTTTTAGCTTTTGAACGAAATTCGATTCCCCATAATCCGTCGAATTTATTTTTAAAAATCATACCCGAATGATCGTCGTAATAATGTTCGTAATAGGCTCTTATTGAATATAAATTCTTATTATAACCGAATTCCATTAAATAACTGCCCAGATGATTTCCCACGATGTTTACCTGATCTATTATATTGCTGCCTCCCGATGAAGGTACGAGAACTTTGAGAAAGGCTTTCAGATTGTGCTCGAATTTCATCACAGGGAAATACGGATCGCTATTGTACACCGTTCCTCCGAATTGTGCGGCCATATCTATTCCGATGATCCCATAAAATGAAGTTTGCTTGCCAAACCGTAATAAGAGATTTTTCCGGTGATAAAGTACATTTTCAGAATATCTACCACCGGGTATTTTGTGTTTTTTTTGATATCGATTATCTGTAAACGCTCCGTACGAAATACCGCCTTTGAGTTGCATCCACCCTTTTGTGCCGGGAACTTCAGTGAAATGAGGTATCCCGATCCATACTTGCGGAATGGGGCGGCTGTTTCCCGACCAGACCATACTCCCGCTACTCAGGCTACGGTCTTCAATTAGGGAATATTCTTCTTTACTACCTATCGATATCCCCAGGCAGCGGTATTTTAGTTCGCCGTAAAGTTGTTGTATATATGCAGGTATCGGATTGGAATAGGCTCCTACGATATCGAGTGCAAAACCGTATGAGAATCGTTTGTTTTTTTCGACATCTTTTGAAATACCGGCTCTTAGATATCCGTTATTAGGCGAGAAAGAAATCAGGCCAGCACGGTTGTTCATTAAATAAAAAGGTGTATAATCTCCGTTTCCCGTAATTACATTCGCTTCGGCATTGTAATTAAGAACAAATTGTGCTTGTAGCCGGTTAGTGGGAAAAAAGAAAAGGCATAATAGAATTAAGAGTATATTTTTAATCATCGGGTTCAGAATTTACGGAAAATATAGAGGGTATCGTGACATGAAAGTGTAAGTCGGGATCGGCTAAGTTCGCGGATAGCAAAATTTTTGAACTCGGTATGCCATCCATAGTATTCGTTAGATAGAGCGATTTCTAAAAATGACGGATCGGGAATATGCATAAAAATAGAATCTTTATCGAGTCGATACATTCCAACTGTCCATTCTTCTCTATTGGTACGGATCGTTTGTAATTTAAAAACGCCTTTATCGAAGTTATAGAATATCGAGTCGGTCGTTACTTCTTTGTCGGGCATTTGCGTAAGGGTAAGCTGCCATTTACCGGTTATTTTCTGTGCATCGTCTTTTTCGCAGGAAAGAAATAAAAGAAAACATCCTGAAAAAAGCAATAAGAATATATTTTTCATTATCTGTTTTTATATAAAGATATAACGATCAGAGATACCTATTATTATAAAATAGTTGTTACTAGTTATTCAGTTACAGGAAAATCTCCCGTTGTAGGTTTCAGATGCTTTCGGGAAGTGAGTTTCCGGTAAATATCGTTAACTTGACCGGCGATATGATTCCAATTGTAAGCAGATAGATTGTATTTTCTGTCCGGTTTACTGTTTTGTAATTTTTTTTCCAGTTTTACCGCCAAGTCGGTGGTAGATCCGGATCGGAAAAAATCGTTTTTTTCGAGTTCATTCAACTTATTAGCCGGTATATCGCTTACCAGGACATCCAGATTGTAACTCATCGCTTCGAGTAGGGCGATCGGGAGGCCTTCATGAGAAGAAGGTAAAACAAATAATCGGGCATGAGATAATATTTCATTCAGTTTATCTCCCTTGATAAAGCCAGTGAGGATAACACCCTGTTCCCGGGCCTTTTTTTTCAGAGAGACGGAATAGGCATCTTCGTGATCTGCATCACCGGCAAGTACCAGTGTGTAATTATTGTTGCTGAGTTTTCCAAAGGCATCGATTAGCAGATCGAATCCTTTTTCTTTGACAAAGCGCCCTAATGCGACGACATATTTTCCCGGTTGCAGACCCAAAGTCGATAAATATCCGATACTGGTTGTTTTTACAGGAATATTTACACCATTATAAATCAGATGAGTATCGGTGCGGTTGTATTTTGTTTGTAATACGTTTTGTATTTCCGATGAGATTACGATAATTTCGTTTGCAAACCGGGTTCCTAAGTATTCTCCGGCGCGTAACATCAACCTGGCGGTTTTCCCCCACTTTTCACGGTTATAATCGAAACCGTGATGTGTTATTATTACTTTTAATCCCAGTAGTCTTGCGAAAGGGACCATTACTGCCGGTCCTATGGCGTGTATATGCAGAATATCGGCATTTATTCTTCGAGCGTACACTATCGAAAGAAAAGTATGAATGATCGCTTCGAATTTTTTTTGATGCGGAGCGTAAATATCTTTTAAAGTAATTCCTTTAAAGGAATTTATCCTATTATTTTCGGTTATGTAGCATGATCGCCGTGTAATTATAATCTCATAACCCATTTGTGCGAGTCTGGGATATAATTCTTCACAATGAGTTTCTACCCCCCCTAAAATGTGAGGTATCCCTCTCGTTCCTGTTACGACGACTTTCATTGGCTGAAATAGTAAGATTAATATCGAAACGAATATAATGATTTTTTTTGTTTTTATTCCGGTTCGGTATTTCTGATTATTTAATTCCGAACAGAAAACGTGTTATTCGTGAATGTGTCAGGATATATTTTTGTAGTAAAATAGGTCCGATTATTCCTATTGTTATGATAATAAATGCATTTATTGTAAAGTAGAGATTATTAAAAGTTTCTGTAAATCCGGTTTTTTGCAGAATGGCTTTTCCGAGTCCTTCAAATGTTGTATGAAATAAATATATTATAAATATATAAAAAGATGTTGAAATAAGTGCTGTTTTTATATATCCCCCTTTTTTATTAATAAATAGAGATAAACTGCATACAGCATAAGTTCCTGCTACAGCAGTAATCATATCGACAAGAAATTCTAAAGATCCCCTTAAATGAAATTTTAAAAATAATGCTGCGGTAAATAATAAAACAGGTAAAACCGGATTAATCGATATTATAGATTTTAAATATTTACTATAATCTTTAACAACCGTGCCTAAACAGAAATATATGAACATAATCTTGAATTTATCGAGGCAGAAAATAGGATCGAATGATCCGGGAAGGTAATATAATAAAAGACTTACCCCAAAAAGAAATAATCTTTGGTGGGGAGTTTTAAACAGAGGGATAATAAGAAATATCGTAAATAATACCCAAACAAACCAAAGAAAAACTCCTGCAGACGGATAACAAAATACTTCGAGATAGGCCTTGTAACTTACGGGATTTTCTACCGATAGGTTTCTTTCACTTAATAGTTTTAATGTAATTATGATAAATGAAGTACTGAAATAAGGGATGAGTAACCTTTTTATTTTTTTCAGAACAGGCTTTATGTAGGTATCGGTTTCTTTTCGGGTAGCGATATAGATGTATCCGCTTGCAAAAAAGAATAAAGGCATATGAAAAGAATATATGATTTCCCAAGTTATATGGTACCATTGCGGTGCATTATCGGGATGGTAGTGTCCGATTACAACCAGTATGATGCATATTGCTTTAGCTATATCAATGGAAACTAATCTTTTCATCAGAAATTTTCTCTAAGATCTCCCTGTTGAGGGTCTTGCCCTACATCATACCATTTTTTATCGATACAAACGGGTTTGTTTACCATGCTTCGTATTTTATTGGTTAAAGCCCATTTTAACGGGTATTGGATGTATTTATGCATAACAGGAGAGGCGGTTCCGACCATCCAACAGTTTTTGGGGCATTTTCTCACCATATCTCTCACTTTACAGGCCTGGTCGCTGGTCCATATTTCCATGAAGTCGGCCGCTTCCCGGATATTGCCCATTTTATTCATCCAGTATTTTTCTTCCAATCCGTTACAGGGATATATATCGCCATAGGGGTCGACAAAGAAATTCATGGTACCTGCTTCGCAGGGTAACATGCGGCGTCCTCCTTCGATATAGTTGATCAACCCCATATTGAAAAATGCCCTGAACCAGGATTTCGGATGGTTTTCTTTCATTTGCCATTTGATCAATTGCGTAAAGTTATTGCAGACTTCTTCTTTATTGATAATTACATTATCATCTTTATGAAAATAATACGAATTATGGAATGCCGCAGTTGCGAATTCCATTCCCAAAGCTTTTGAGAGCTGATATAACGATAGCATATCCTGGGAGTTATTGTTCGATACCGTACAACCGAAACCGATATCTTTCAGTCCCATGCGTTTAAGGGTTAATAGGGTGCGTAAACCCTTGTCGAAGCCTCCGGTACGTCCTCGGAGTTCGTCATTTTTATGGCTTAATCCTTCAATGGATATTCTGATGCCTATATTGGGAAATTTTTGGGCTATCGAGACAATACGTTCTTCGAACCATCCCGATGTAGATATGACTACGCGTGGAGACCGGGTATAACAAATTTCGATGATTTTGTCGAGGTCTTCTCTTACAAATGGCTCTCCCCCGGTGAGATTTATGAATTTTAATTGGGGTAATTTTTTCAGCTCTTCGGGTTTAATTTCTTTTTCTTTTTCAGTGGGGTTCTCCCATATATTGCACATTTTGCAACGCATGGGACAACGATATGTTAAGATAATACTTGCGTCGGTAGGTTGTGGAATTTTTTTTATTTCCATAGTAAATGATAATGCTTATTTAAATCTAACGGTGATATGGTCGATTTATTTTTTTAATTTCCCATTATATCGATGATGATTAATTAAATTTTTAGTGAGAGATTGATTTATATATGTTTAATAGGTTGTAATAATAATTGTCTGAATTGAATTTTTCTAAAGACTCATGAGCTATTTCTTGATAATTGAATGTCGCCTCGAACATTTTTTTTATTTTTGAGGTTAAGTCTTCGGTATTGCGAGGATCGAAAAGCATTCCGTTTTTGGGTATATTTATAAGTTCGGGTATACCGCCGATGTCAGATCCGAGAACTGGAGTACCCAGACATAGCGATTCTATTACTGAGAAAGGATTATTTTCATACCATTCTGAAGGAATTACTAAAAATCGGGCTTTGCGGCTAATTTCTTTTATTTCGTCCCAATTTTTATATCCGAGAAATTCAATATTTGGTCTTTGTGTGATTGTTTTCAGATGATCGGTAAGTGGTCCGGCTCCGATAATCTTTAGTTTGTATGGTAATTCCTGTGCTGCTTTTACAAGAGTTTCTACCCCTTTTTCATGTGAAAGTCTTCCGATATAACAGTAATAATCTTCTTTTTCGGTGACTGTAGTTCTGCATTTTTCGGTTTCTATAAAATTGTTGAGTACAAATATTTTACTTTTATCAACCCCCCCGATTTTCATTTTTTCAGCCATAAACCGACTTGGACATATAAATGTAGAAGTATATTTTTCGAGCCGTTTCCTATTCCATACCATAGCCTCCATGTAAGCTGCAATTGAAGCTACAAAAGAATTTTTCATACATTTATATTTCAGAATATTACTTCTATTACCGAAACATAACTCACAAGGTTCCTGTCCTTTACGCAAACAATCGTATCTTGGGCAGAGTAGTTTGTAATCATGTATGGTCCATACGACCGGAATATTTCTTTCATAAGCTATTTTTGCGATAATGGGAGAAAGCTGGGTATGTATATTGTTTAAATGTACGATATCCGGATTGAAGTTATTCAATAGTGCATTGAATTTTTGTTTGACCTCTGGTGTTCCAAAGGGGCGTATCGATGATCGTAATAAATTTTTTTTCCCGTTATATATAACTTCAGCAGGGAAATATTTTTGGTATGCATTCGAAAAGTTCTCAGGGTGTTCCATAGAGAATACGGCAACTTCGTGTCCGTAATCTTTTAGTATTTTTTCGAGGTTTATGGTATAAATACAATCCCCCCCCCGTGCATAATAATATTTATTGGCAAGTATGATTTTGTATTTAGGGAAATTCATGGTTTTACTTTTGCATGTTGCTTATTTAGTAATATTTGTTATTTATAGAAAGGCTTTAAAAAGACCACAAATATAATAATTTTACTTCATATATCGGATTTGTTTAATAAATCTGTTTTTCCGGTTGTTGTGTTTAATTTTGATATATTAAGCCGGGAGTCGAAAGGAAAGCCAAGTTGTCATTTTTCTGTTTTTGGTAAAATATACTTTTGGTATATACCGGTAAAAGAATCGGCAATTGCTTCCGTCGATATCGAATTTCTGTATTCGACACAATTTTCAATATATTTTTTAAGATTATCGATTATGTTTATAAGATCGGTTTCGTCCCAATTATCTTTTACAATGCCTAAATTTTTTTCTATGATTCTGTGACTATTATATGGTATGTTGTTGGTAAGAACCGGTGTGGCGCATAAAATAGACTCGGTAATACATACCATGTTATTGTCTTGTAATGTATTTACCAGGCAAGCGATCGATGCGCCCATTAGACTATTTAGTTCCTCATGAGACAGATGACCGGTGAAAAAAATGTTTTTTTCGCGGTGGAGTGTTTTCACCAATCCTTTAAGTTTACTTTCTAATTCTCCTTTTCCAGCAATATATAATTTAAACTCATCATCTGCATAGGCTGTTAAGAAACGATCGAAAATCCGGATAATGGATTCTATATTTTTGCGTGGAATCAGCTGACCAATAGTAATGAACTGTTTTGTTTTATCTCTGTTGATTTTAAATTTATCGATATTAGCCCCGTGGCCGATAATTTCATGAGTGACACCGGATGAAAATTTACTGATAAATTTTTGGGCGTGTAAAGACCGGGGTACGATCGTTACGTTTTTCATCAAGCTACGCACGATCGTATTATACCATAACTTAGAAGGTATTTTTTTTATTTTTCGGTTATGGGCCGCTAATTCCTGCCATATAATTAACTTTTCAGGACATATAACAGAGGCTATTAGGGAGTTTAGCGAAAAACATTCGCTCGAAATTATCAGGTCGTAATTATTTTTATTCTTTTGTAAAAATGAATATAGTTTTTTATGATAAGGTATTAAATGAGGATTAAAAACCGACTTGTAATAAGATTTGAAAAATAGTATTTCGAAGTCGAAAAGAGTATCTTCTGTCGGTTTAAATTCTTCTGCAGCGATTAAAGTAACATGATGTCCCCTGTTGACAAACCCCAAACACTGATTGTATAAAAGGGTATCTTTTATCGTTTTTACAGGATGAACGTTTTTACTGTTAGCTGTGTATAGTATAGAATTTAAGACCAGAATATTCATAACTTTTTATTTATAGTTGTAAATATAAGTATTTTTGATATTCTTAGCCAATTCTATTTTATTGTTTGTTCTTTTTATCCAAGAGAAAATGATAATTATCGAGATAACAGGTCGCTGTTGCTTTTATGTCGAAAGTTTTTTTTACATGTTTTTCGGCGATTTCGGCAAGAGTAAGATAATCGGGGTAATCGATCATGATTTTCTCGATCATCGAGGCACAATCGAGGGGATTACCGGTTTTAAAAGAGTTTCCGTATTTACCGTTTTCAATAATTTCCATAGGGCCCTCTATATCCGATACCAGTACAGGGACACCGGCAGCCATCGCTTCGGCGACTGTAAGGCCGAAACCTTCGTAAAGAGAGGGTTGTACTAAAAGTTGGTAATTATGTAGGTTTTTATAAATATCGGTACGGTTAACGGCTCCTTTAAAAGAAATATATTTCGAAAGGTTGTATTTCTCGCATAATTGTATCAGTTCATTTAGCGATTCTCCGTCTCCGATAAAGTCGACATGTATATTATTTATTCCACGATTATTGACCAATTCATTGATGGCTTGTATTAATATATGCTGACCTTTTTTTTGAGTTTCCAGTCGAGAAATTTGTACCAGATTAAAAATTTTCGATTTCCTTTCTTGTGCATTGGAAAAAATAGATTCGGTTTTTAT
This sequence comes from Coprobacter tertius, assembly GCF_024330105.1. Taxonomy (NCBI): domain Bacteria; kingdom Pseudomonadati; phylum Bacteroidota; class Bacteroidia; order Bacteroidales; family Barnesiellaceae; genus Coprobacter; species Coprobacter tertius. The sequence continues at coordinate 45,475 of NZ_JANDHW010000015.1, read as the reverse complement.
ACCATTGTATACGAGGGATGCATTGTATCTGAATGTCTCATATAACTTATTTTTTACCGATTTTGAGATAGCGTAAATCTGGTCGAATTTTTTAGGATTTTTTATTCCTAATTTGGTATCGTGTTCGGTATAGACATACCGGGTACGCGGATTCTTGAAAAGAAGTTTAATCGTATTTCCGTTATGTATATGTACGATATTAGCCTTTAAACGAAATAAAATACTGTTAAGTTTAAATACCCAGTAAGGATTGTTTGATCCTTTAGGTCGATTAACAATATATACGGGTATATCCTTATTTAAGAAATCGAGTATTTTGTAATTATTTTCACGATTAATTATGATCAGACTAACTCTTTCGTAGTTGCTTTGTTCGCTGATAATATCCATTAACATCGATTCCATTCCCCCTGTACTTAACGTAAATAAAATATGGACGATATGCATGGTAATTATTTTATTAATAGACTTTTAAGAGATAGTATCATATTTAATTTATAAGTTTTCAGAATAGTATAGTTCCAAGTATTGGCACCGTATTTATAAAGGGTATGGCGTATTTCTTTAATAAAAGGCTTCCACTCCTTTGTCGTTTTTGTATTTTCCCATATTCTAAATGCCGCAATAGGCTTTGTGTTGTAATGATAAATAGGTCCATACTGAAGCAATCTGAGCCAGAGATCGAGATCCATACAATAATGTATGTTTTTATCGATGTAACCGCATGCTTTTAAATAATCTTTTTTATAAAAAGAACCTTGTTGTATGATGCTGTAATCTTTTTTCAATAAAGTGTTTTTATCTTTAACTAATAGCTGTACCGATTTATATTTTTTGGAATTGTTGTCGATAAAATCGATGAGTGATCCGTAATATATACTTCCGTCACTCTTTTTCGAGTACAAACTTACGATGTTTTCAACACAGTCGGGATAAAGAATATCATCGGAGTTTACCCATCCGACCAATTCTCCTTCAGCAAGTTTAAATCCTTTATTGATAGCGTCACTCTGTCCTTCGTCTTTTTCGTGTATTATAATGTTTATTTTATCCCGGTATTTTTCGACGATTTCCATTGTATTATCAGTCGATCCCCCGTCAACCAAAATGTATTGTATCGGAGAATAGGTCTGATTCAGGACGCTTTTTATAGTTTCCTCTATAAATTGCCCTTGGTTGTATGAGGGAGTAACAATGGTTACAAGAGGGTTATTTCGATTCATAGTCGTCTGTGGTTGTAGATGATAGGCTGCCGGAGTAATCCAATAAAATCGGTAGTAACATCATTGGGGTAAATAAATATACGTTGGCTATGGAAGTAAAAAATATCAATAACAAGTAGGATCTTCCTGTGATTTTTATTTTTGTGTTTTTAAGTTTCCGAAAATAATTCAGTAAAGTGAAATAGTAGAGCATGTATATGACGATACCTACAATTCCCAGTCTTATCAATAAAGGAGCCCAGGCAATATCTGACGTATCGATTTGTAGGATATTATTAGTAGTTTCGTCGCGTATTCCCAGTTTAAAATCGAAATGATTTTGTGTATATTGTGAATTTTCGTGCATATATCCAAGACCGAACAGAGTTGTCATCGGACGTTCGAATATAAAATGTGCCCTTTCGTATAACATACTCATTCTGAAGAATAGCGTTGCGTTTTCAAATTCTTCGGGATTGGCATATGCCGAAAAATCACCAGCTAAAATATGTTTTATGTCCGAACCGGTACCTCTCGAGTTCATACTATCAATTAAAATTCCTGAAAAGGGAATACATACAATGATTGCTATGATCGTATTTTTGAATTTCTTGGATTTATTTTTGTTATCAAGATAAAAATTAATAAGTCCGATAAAAATCAGAGTCATAATAAGATTACGGTGTAACGACAATATTATTGGTGCGAAAAGTAAAAATAAGATAAAATATTTTTGTTTTCGGGTTGAATATTCGTTTTGGTAGATCCCGTAATATATGAAGTAAGGCAATAAAAAGGGAATGTTGTAATACCTCGGAATCGTAATTCCCAAAAAGGGATTGTCATATCCTCCTGCATATCCGTTGAGTAGCGGAATATCCAATATTACCTGTAAAATAAAGAGTGAACACAGGAATAATGTGATTTTAAAAAGAATTTTTTTTATTTTTTCGATTTCTTCCTTATCGAGAAAATAAAAGAGGACAGGAGAAAATAAAAGAATAAAGGGTCGTGAGGTACGTATGATGTCGTTCCAGCTTATACCGTAAGAATATCTGCTGATAAGAGTACCGATAATAACATACCCGATAAACAGATAGGTAAATTGGGGGAGTATTCTCTGTTTTACGGAAGGGAGTTTATGAATAAAAAAATAAATTATGAGTATGAGAGCAAACAGCAAAAGGGCATAATCGGTAGGTTTTATATCGATACCGAAAAATGAGAAAAAAGAAAACGGAACGATCTGAAACCCATCGGTCACAAAAAAGAAAAAGGCAATGACAGCCGGAACTTTCTTTCCAGTGAGAAACCAGATGAGTGATAATATGAGAATTAATATCATGTTACGTTTCTTTTTATTTTAGTTTTGTATGCAGACGTTATTTACGTTTGTTTTTATATGATGTTTACGTATAAGTTTATAATACTGGAAGGGGGCTATAAATCCGTTGATGTTGGATGCTATTAAAGCGATGTAAATGCTGTACGTACCTAAATTAAATTTATCGATAAAGATGTAAGTAATCGCAATATATATAATCGGGGATATGAGAGCGAGTATATATTGCGTGCGCAATATTCCCATACCGTTCAATATATTTACAAATAAAGTCGTGTATAAAGTAATAGCTACATAAATATAGCACAAAACCAGTAATATATTATCGATGTTACCGGCAATTTCTTTCCCGACCCAGAATCGGATGACGACGGGTGCGACAATAAGCATGATAAGACCGCATATATTGAATGCGGTAGCGATAATCACATATTTTTGTGTTGTATTTTTAATCCAACTCATATCTTTCAATGTCCATGCATCGGTTATGGCAGACCAAAACGGACTGAGGAATATCGTAAAGGTCATTGCCAAAACGTTGAAATACTTATATACGATATTGTAGTTGGTTACTTCCACAGCTGAAAAGAAATGGGCGATAATAAAGTTTGCTGTCTGAAACTGGATTACGCAAGCGATTTGAATGATAAAAAACTTAACGCCCAGATTCAGGATATCTTTTATACGGGCTTTGTTGATCGATTTTATAGAAGGAGAATAGGCTTTATAACTTCCTTTGAAGAAGAAAAAATTAGCAATTACCCATACTACAAGGGGAACGAAGCAGAGAGTGATTCCTAATTTAAGTAATGAGCCTGGTATAAGTTGCATCATGACCCAAATAATAATGAGGGCAAATAATTGTCCCAACATGTCGAAGAAAGAACTCCACCCGGGTTTCTGATCAGCCAGTAATACGGTCGATAGTATCTTGAATATATTCTGCAGGCAGAAATAGGTAATGATGATACTGAAAAGAGAGTTCAGTTCGGTTCCCTTTATCGATATATGGAAAAATACGTTCCAGTCTATATATCTGTTGAGTACCATGAAGATAACCCATGTAGCTCCGAAAATGAGGGAAAGGATAAAAAACGTAGTACTTACATATTCTTTTGCCAATCGGGTATCGCCTTTGGCCTTTGCTTCTGCAAATTTATTGCGTAGACCGTTTGCGAGGCCTATATCAAAGAATCCGAGCCATAGAACAATCGTACTTAAAGTCAGCCATATCCCGTATTGCTCTGCATTTATATAGTTGATACACATAGGAATCATGAGCAAACTGATAGCGACGCTGATAATTTTTATAATAAGGCATGATACTAAACTTTTTTTTAATTGTTTGCTTCTGTTGTTGCCTTTATTTAAATACCAACGTATTTTAATAAATATGTTCTTGATTTCGCTCATGTTTCACCTCGAACGGTATATATTTATCAATTATTTGAGTATGCCTGTTATGCATTGTTCTGACCGTATCCGTAACCGTATCCTTGCTTTGCATTTGTTCCATTGATGACCAAAGAAACTTTATTCAATCGGTTTTCGGCAATAATTTGGTTCACATATCTGATGTTATCGCGAGACGTATAATTAGCCCGACATACATATATCGTTGCGTCTGATATACGGGCGAGGCTGAATGTATCGGAAACCATGCCAATCGGAGCCGAATCGATAATAATATAATCGTAGTCTTTTCTTAAATCTGCAAAAAGTAAATCTACCCTGTCGGAAAGTAATAATTCTGATGGATTCGGAGGGATAGGACCTGCAATAATTACGTCCATATTTTTCCTAACGGCATCATGTATAATGATTTCGTTATAATCTGTTACCCCCTCTGAAAGATAATTGGTAAGTCCATATTTGGAATTGATATTGAGATATTCACCCAAGCGTGGATTGCGTATGTCCATCCCTACCAATACCACTTTTTTACCCAGCAATGCTAAAGAGGCAGCGAAATTACTACTGATAAAAGATTTGCCTTCTCCGCTTACACTGGATGTTACCAGTACTACCTTTTCTTCTTTTCCTTTGAGTATAAATTGTATATTGGTTCGTATCAATCTGAACAATTCAGATATTGAAGAATTTTCACCGTCTTTAACTACAATATTTTGTTTTGAGTGACTTTGGCAAATTTCTCCCAAAATAGGGATATTGGTAATTCTTTCAAGTTCATCTTTTGTCGAGAATTTATTTCTGAGTAATTCTTTCAGATAAAAGTAGAATATCGGTAAAATTAAGCCTACGAAGAATCCGATGAGCAGAATTGAAAGATTTGATTTGCTTACCGGTTTGTATAAATTATATGCCGAATCTACGATTTGGCCTTTAGGTGTTGTTATCGCCAAAGCCAGTGCATTTTCTTCTTTTTTTTGTAGTAGGAAAATATAAAGTTCCTCCTTGATTACTTGCTGACGTTTTATATCGAGAAACTCTCTTTCTTGAGTAGGCATACCTTTGATACGGGCCATGAATTTGTTTTCTTGCTCTTTTAGATCGTTAAGTCCGATAAGAATACTCGATTTTAGATTCTTAACGGTCATATCTACATTTTTTCGTGTAGCATCTATTTGTTGATTTAGAATCACAACGGCAGGGCTGGTTTCTTTAGCAGTTTGCATGAGCCGCATTCTTTGTAACAGAAGCTCATTGTAACCTTGTAAGGCTTCAGTCGATGCTTTGTCGCTCAGTCCGGTGGCGAAAGGTATCTGAGAATATTTATTTTGGGGATCTTGCAGAAAACGTTCGATGAGATCTATAATTTTGTATTGGGTTTCGGCCTCAATCAGTTTTGCTTTGAAATCTCCGTTTTGTTCGAGAATAATTTTGGCTTCGGTACTTATATCGGTAAGATTATTTTCTTTTTTGTATTTTTCTACGAGACTTTCTGCATCTGAGAGTTCTTTTGAGATCAGAGCAATTCTTTCATCTATGAATTTTGCCGTATTGGTAGCTTCGAGATTTTTTTCTTCGATTCCTTTTTGATTATATATAGTAATCAGTTTGTTTAAAAGGTCTTTTCCCCTTTCGATTTCAATATCTCGAATCGAAAGACTTATTAGGTTTGCTTTTTTATTGGTAATAGAAATATCCAGTTTGCGGTTCATTATTTCGGCCGTAGCGCTGTAACCGGAGAAATAAATGTTCATACTCAGTGGCTGGCCGTTTTTATATAAAGGTGTTTTTGTGATAACAAATGTTCCATATGGAGTATTTATAGAGCAGGGTAATTCTTTTGCTTCGGTACTTGCGATTGTTTCGAAACCTTTTGTCGCTTTTACCTTGATATTACCGTCTTTTTTAATACGTATCTTAAATAGTATACCTACTTTCAGTGTATCGGCGATATTACGATCGGTAAGTATGTCGAGAGGAGAGTTTTTATAAACATCTTTTTTATTCAAAAAATTTTTCTTCAGGATGTATTTTTTATTCAACCCTAATTCTTCGATAGCCTCTTTAATCACCGTATGGGAAGACAAAACGTATAATTCGTCGTTTACTTCTCCGCCTCCGCCTAACATGCTACCGAATGAAAAATTCTTAAGCATTGCCGATTGCAGGCCCGATCCCGAGCTTTTATCATCTTGTTTAATAAGAATATTTGCATTGATCTGATAAATGGGCGGGGTGATTCTTGTATATAAATATGCTATAAGAGAGCATACGACAATTGATATGGCGAATAAATACCAATGATTGAGGTATTTTTTTAAAAGTTTGTTCAGATCGAAAATATCATTGTTTTTGTTGATGCCGGTATTATTATCCATAATAAACAGAAAAATTATTTAATTAAAGCGATACATAATGATGTGATAACCGAAACAGCACTGATCACTGTTGACATGACAGAGATATTGAACTGTTTGTTTTGGTTGTATTTAGAGTTCCCTTGTCGTGATTTATTAGGTTCTACGTAAATAACATCATTCTGTTGTAAGTAATAGTATGGAGAGGAAAAGAGCGCCGGATCGGTAAGATCGTATCTGTAAAATTCTTTTTTTCCATTGTTTTCCCTTATGAGCAATACATTCGACCGATTTCCGTAAATGGTCAAGTCTCCTGCCAATGATATGGCATCGAGGATAGATATTCGGTCGCTGGCTACAGGGAAAGAACCGGGAGTAGTTACTTCGCCTATAACGTTTACTTTAAAATTCATGATTTGTACATTCACCAGCGGATCGGTAACGTAAACACTTATTTTTTCTTTGAGCTGTTCAGCTAACTGTTGCCGGGTAAGGCCGGCGACAGTTAGTTTTCCGATTATCGGGAAATCTATATTCCCGTTTTGGTCTACAAGATAGGTTTGTAAAGAAGGGGTCACGGCTAGTTGCTTTTCTCCGGGGGTGAGATAACTGAGAGCCGGAAGATTGAAATTTGCCACAGCTTCGGGATCAGCGGCGGAAACCGAGATCGATAACTGGTCATCAGGTGTTATCTTGGGTTCGTAATTAATAGCCTGATCGGTTATATTTGAATTTCCGAGTGTCTGAAAATAGATAATATCGGACTTTGATTTACAAGATAAAACGAGAAAAGGTACAATAAATAATAAGAGTAATTTTGTCTTCATTTACTTTTACTTTATATTTTTCATAAAAATAAAATTCCGGGCAAAGGTAGTTTTTTTTCTGCTCAATCCAAATTTTCCGGTTTACTAACAAAACGTATTATGGGAAATATTATTGTACTTAGATGTATAATATTATTAATGTACCCTTTCTTCTTTTTAGGCATTTCTATGTATTAAAAATTCCTACAATATTTTTTATGTTTAGGAAACTGTATGTTCGTTTTATCCGTTATCATGAAAAAAGATATTAAGTTTTCTCATTAGAAAAACTTTATGTACGTTTGTACTTCGTAAAAATCATTTTTTAATATGCCCCATATATTATGGATATTTATTTTATACTACATCCGGCTGAAATAATTTTGTTAGGTTTTTCTGTTGTGGTGTTGGTAATTCAGTTGTATTATTACCTTACTTTTTACCAGGCTCCTTATCGTTTTTATAAGACAGTAGAAAAGGGACTGGTAAAATATAGCGAAGAGCAACCTCCTGTTTCGGTAATCGTTTATGCAAAAAATGATGCGGATAATTTGAGCCGTTTTCTTCCCGATTTTCTCTCTCAACAATATCCTGATTTCGAAGTTATCGTTGTAAACGACGGTTCTACTGATGAAACAAAAGATGTACTTTCTGATTTCGAATACCGTTATCCTAATCTTTATCAAACTTATATTCCCGAAGAAGCTCGTAGCCTGAGTCGTAAGAAACTGGCTGTTACCTTAGGAATAAAAGCGGCGAAACATGAGATTGTAATACTTACTTGTGCTAATTGTAAACCTAAGGATAAAAACTGGCTGGCGGCAATGGCCAGAAATTTTATTCCCGGTATAGATATTGTTTTGGGACATGCTTATATCGGAAATATGAGTCGATATGAGTGTTTCGATCGTACAATGTTTACGTTGAGATATCTTTCTTTTGCACTTCGTAGAAAACCATATATGGGAATAGGGCTGAACCTTGCTTATCGTAAGAGTCTGTTCTTCGCCAATAAAGGTTTTTCTCGGTATCTGAATTTACATTATGGAGACGACGACCTGTTTATTAATGAAATCGCCGATTCGGAAAATACTCGTGTAGAAATATCTGAGAACAGTCTTATAGAAGTCGAATATGACCTTGTTCATGAAGCTTGGAAAGAACTGAAATTGCGTTATGATTTTACTTCTAAATACCTGAAGAGTTGTTATCGTTCTGTTTTTGGTTTTGAGAGAATTACAGCTTACGCGTTTTATTTATCTGTATTGGCGTTATTAATAATGGGAATTTACAATTTGTTGTTCCCGTTGGTCGGTCTTGTATTATTTGTGATCCGTTATGTTTTTCAATGGATAATCTATAATCGTTCTTCTAAAATATTGGGAAGTCGTCCTTCACGATTGACACTTCCTTTTTTTGATTTGGTTTATACCCCCGTAAATATTTATTATCGGCTGATCGGATTATTCAGTAGAGGTAAAAATTATATCTGGAAACGGGTGTGAAAAAATAAAAGAAACGGGGATATACGCTAATCGAGCGTATATCCCCGTTTCCGGGAATTTATTTCACTTTAATTTGTTTGGGTTCCTTGGATTCCGGTAAGGCTTTTTTAGGAATAGTAACAGTAAGCACACCGTTTTCTTGCTTAGCCTCTATTGCATTTTCTTCGATATTTTCGGGTAACACGAGAGTTTGCTGGAATTGGGAGTAAGAAAATTCACGGCGTAGATATTTCCCTTTTTTATCTTTCTCTTCATTTTCTTTTTTATTTTCTACGGTGATAACCAGATGGTCGTTATCGTCGATGCGAACATTAAAGTCGTCTTTGGTAAGCCCCGGAGCGGCTACTTCGACTTTGTATGCTTTGTCGTCTTCGATAATATTGATTGCGGGAGCCGAACTATTTGTTTTTGTGATCCATTCATTTCCGAAAAAGTCATTGAAAATTCCCGGTAACCAGTTTTGTGAATTTTTTGCAGGTGTCATAATGTTTCCTCCAGATTAATTGATTATTAATGACGAAAGTAAATGATATTATATATCGATATCATTCTTTCAGATAAAGAAAACACGCCTGAAAATAGCTTTGTTCGATGATTGCGGGTTAAAAATGCGAAGTAAAGATCAAAATTTATTTTGTGATGGCAATATCATAGCGTAATAGTTCGTACATAACCTTAAAAGGATATCCGTTATCTTGGTCATATAGCGGCATACTTTTTATGTAATAGTAACGTTTTATTTTGTCGAAACTTTCTTTTTCGAATTGTTTAGTCGTACCCGGAAGAATTTCTCCGTCTATAGTTATTTCCCGGTAATCGATCATTTCATCATTTCTGGTTTTATAAATCAATTTAAGTTTTACACGAGTTACCAAATAAGGAGTATTGTTTTTTAAAAGGAAAGTTTCATTTTTGTCTTTTACTCTTTTTTCGAAGCCCAGCATTGTGATCGCTTTGTCGAATGGAATGTCGGATTTATAAAGACTATCTTTTTTCAGTGGGGGAAGAGGGATATTTGCGAAAGAACGTTCATTATATGATGAGTCAGGGATATTAATCGATTTTTCGGTAGGGACATCCGGTACTTTTAGTGTCGGCCTGAACGGATTACGATTTTGGCCGAACATAATTTCGGAAACTGATACAAAGAACAAAAGAAGTATTATACTAAGTGAAATAGAATATTTCATAAGTCGATTTATTAACGATAGAAAACAAAAATAGCATTATTTTCTTTAAGAAAGAATTTTATATTCAGTAAATTGTTTTTCATTTTATATCTTTGATTGATCGTTTAAAATTTAAAATATATATTCTGAAGAATGAGATTATTGTATTCTTTTGTTATAATCCTCGCTTTTTCTTTCGTTTCTGTGACAGTATCGGCTGGAGTTCGTGTCGGAGCCGATCGTATGGAACTTCTTCTTCCTCTATTAAAAGATAAAAAAGTAGGTTTGGTAGTCAATCATACTTCTTTACTTTCGGGTAGGGGAGTGCATTTGCTCGATACTCTTATAGCAGAAGGTGTAATGATAAAAAAGATTTTTGCACCGGAACATGGTTTTCGCGGATATGCGGATGCGGGAGAAACTGTTGATAATAGTTTCGACGAGCGTACCGGCTTACCTGTTATTTCCCTTTACGGTAAAAATAAAAAGCCGACCAACGACCAGTTTAATGGTCTTGATGTCATTGTTTTTGACATACAGGATGTAGGGGCACGGTTTTATACATACATAAGTACTTTGTTATATGTAATGCAAACTTGTGCCGAGACTGGTAAACCTATCATCGTTCTCGATCGGCCGAATCCGAACGATTATGTTGACGGACCGATTATGGAAGATTCTCTGAAATCCTTTGTCGGAGCTTTACCTTTGCCGGTATTATATGGCCTTACGATCGGAGAGCTTTCCCATATGATCGTTGGAGAAAAATGGTATGGTAAAAACGAATTGTCTTTAACGGTAATTCCTGTTTCTGGTTGGTCTCACGGTCAACCATACGCTCTGCCGGTAAAACCCTCACCGAATCTTCCGGATATGAGAGCGGTGCGGTTTTATCCTTCGTTATGTTTTTTTGAAGCCACCCGGGTAAGTGTGGGGCGTGGAACAAAATATCCGTTTCAAATTATCGGAGCTCCGAATAAAAAATATGGAAATTTTACATTTACCCCTCGTTCTCTACCCGGATATGATAAAAATCCTTTGCAAAAGGGAGTTCTTTGTTATGGAATTGATTTACGAGATTCGATAATGCCCGAGGGGCTTACACTTACTTATCTTCTCCGTTTTTACCGGTTGTCTGGAGAAAAAGAAAAGTTTTTTTCGAGTCCTTCGTTTTTTGATAAACTGATGGGCAACCGCCGGGTTAGACAGGATATTTTGTCCGGTAAATCTGAAAACGAAATAAAAGATCGCTGGGCAAGTGAATTACAAGAATATAAGAAAATGCGGAAAAAATATCTTATGTACCCCGATTATAAGTAAATTTTTTAAACATCTAAATGATATAAAAATCTTTATATGAATAGCAAAAAGTTTTTTATTTTCGTGGAATACAATCAAAAATGTTTTATATTTGCCAGTCATAAGTGCTATCGGTTTTGTTGCTGAATTTAATTTTAGTAGTCGAATTCAGTACATTATGACTCAAATCATCTGTTTATCACTTTGATAAGCAGAAAAATACAGAATATAAAACACACATTTATAGATATGGCATTGATTATACCGAAACAGTATAAACTGAAATTACTACCCGAAACGACCGAGCAGGCTATAAAAACACTGAAGGTTTGTTTTCAGGATAAATTATCAAAAGCATTGAATCTGCGTCGGGTTACCGCACCGCTTTTCGTTCTTACAGGTACCGGAATTAACGACGATCTGAATGGTATGGAAAGGGCGGTGTCTTTTCCGATAAAATGTATGGGCGATCGCAAAGCCGAGGTTGTACATTCGTTAGCTAAATGGAAACGAATGAAACTCGGTGCATACGGTATTGCTCCCGGTTATGGTTTATATACCGATATGAATGCGATACGTGCCGATGAAGATTTGGATAACCTGCATTCACTTTATGTAGATCAGTGGGATTGGGAACAGACTATTTTGCCTGAAAACCGCACTTTGTCTTATCTCAAAGAGGTAGTAAATAATATTTATGAGCAGATAAAAGCTCTCGAGGAAATGGTATATAACGATTTCCCACATATTACCCCGGTTTTGCCAGAAAAAATTACTTTTGTCCATTCTGAGGAATTATTACAACAATATCCCGACCTTACTCCGAAGGAAAGGGAAGCTGCTGCTGCTAAAAAATATGGAGCTATTTTTATTATCGGCATCGGTAATAAGCTTTCTAACGGGGAACCTCATGATGGTCGCGCTCCCGATTATGACGACTGGATTTCTCATAATTCGGATGGTTATACAGGCCTGAACGGTGATATCATATTGTGGAATCAGGTACTCGAATGTCCGTTCGAGCTTTCTTCTATGGGGATACGGGTCGATAAAGAGTCGCTTTTGAGGCAACTCGATATCTGTGGTTGTCCCCAAAGGAAGAATCTTGAATTTCATAAAGCTCTCCTCGACGGGTCATTACCCCTTTCGATAGGGGGAGGGATCGGTCAGTCTCGGTTGTGTATGTTCCTTTTACAAAAAGCTCATATCGGTGAAGTACAAGCCAGTATTTGGCCTGAAGAACAAATAGCCGAGTGTGCCAAAAACAATATAATTTTATTATAAGAAAATAGGATATGCGATATACGGCAGTCGGGCAAAGGATAAGCAAATAATACTTATTTACCTTATGTTCGACTGCCGTTTTTTTTATGTACATTTGCAACGAAACAAGAAACAAATAACACAGGACTATGTCATCTTTACGTTTTAGAGTTGTAGAAGAGGCTTTTAAAAAAAAGGCGGTAGCTGTAGAACGCCCTGAAGAACGCCCTTCTGATTACTTTGCAAAATATGTTTTCAATCGGGAAAAAATGTTCCGTTATCTTCCCCGTACGGCGTATGATGCGTTAGTAGATGCTATTGATAACGGTAAACCGTTAGATCGGGAAATTGCCGATATGGTGGCCGCGGGAATGAAAAAATGGGCGATTGAAATGGGGGTTACACATTATACGCATTGGTTTCACCCGCTTACCGATGGAACTGCCGAAAAGCATGATGCATTTGTAGAGCAAGATGGAAATGGCGGAGTCGTAGAAGAGTTTTCCGGTAAATTACTGATACAGCAGGAAGGTGATGCTTCGAGTTTTCCTAATGGTGGCATACGGAATACTTTTGAAGCTCGGGGATATTCCGCCTGGGATCCCTCTTCACCTGCATTTATCGTAGGTGATACGTTATGTATACCCACGGTATTTATTTCGTACACCGGAGAAGCTCTCGATTACAAGGCGCCTTTGTTGAAATCGTTGGGGGCTGTTACCGAAGCGGCTCTCGATGTATGTCGTTATTTCGATAAAAACGTAAAGAAAGTCTATTCATATTTGGGTTGGGAACAGGAATATTTTTTAGTAGATGAAGGATTATATGCCGCCCGTCCCGACCTATTGCTTACAGGACGTACGTTGATGGGACATGAAAGTTCTAAAAACCAACAACTGGAAGATCATTATTTCGGTGCGATTCCTACACGGGTTTCAGCTTTTATGCAGGAATTGGAAATAGAAAGTCTTAAGCTGGGTATTCCCGTTAAAACCCGGCATAATGAAGTCGCTCCCAATCAGTTCGAATTAGCGCCTATTTATGAAGAGTGTAATCTTGCCAATGATCATAATCAGGTGATCATGGAATTGATGCGCCGTATTGCCCGTCGTCATGGTTTCAGGGTGTTGCTGCATGAGAAACCGTTTAAAGGAGTGAACGGGTCGGGAAAACATAATAACTGGTCGTTGGGAACGGATACCGGTGTACAATTGTTGTCGCCGGGGAAAACACCGGAAGATAATCTACAGTTCGTGACTTTTCTGGTGAATGTTATTATGGCTGTATATAAACATAACGGTTTACTGAAAGCGAGTATTTCTTCTGCGACTAATGCTCATCGTTTGGGTGCAAATGAGGCTCCTCCCGCGATTATCTCTATCTTTTTAGGTTCTCAGATGTCTCAGGTACTTGATGAACTTGAAAATTGTAGCGATGATACCACCATTTCTTTTCATGGTAAAACCGGTGTAAACCTGAACATTCCTAAAATACCGGAATTATTAATGGACAATACTGATCGAAACCGTACATCACCTTTTGCGTTTACAGGAAACCGGTTCGAATTCAGAGCGGTTGGCTCTTCAGCTAATTGTGCTTCGGCGATGATTGTACTTAATGCGGCTGTCGCACACCAGTTGAAATTATTTAAGATCGAAGTCGATAAACTGATTGAAAGTGGAATACCTAAAGAAAAATCAATCCTTTCGGTACTGAAATCATATATTCGGGAAAGTCGTCCTATCCGTTTCGACGGAAATGGCTACAGTGATGCCTGGAAAGAAGAGGCCTGTCGCCGTGGTCTCGATTGTGAAACCAGTGTCCCGGTAATATTCGATGCTTACCTTCGTCCTTCTTCGATACGGATGTTTTCAGAAACGGGGGTTATGAATGCGGTGGAATTAGCTGCCCGTAACGAGGTAAAATGGGAGACTTATACGAAAAAAGTACAGATAGAGGCCCGTGTAATGGGTGATTTGGTACTTAACCATATTCTTCCGGTAGCTACTCGTTTTCAATCGATGTTGCTTGATACGGTATGTAAAATTAAAAATGTATTTCCTGAAGAAGAGGCCGCTGAGATATCGGCACGAGATATCGATATAATTCGTAAAATTGCATTTCATTCGACGGCTATTCAAGATAAGGTGGCTGCAATGGTAGATGCCCGGAAATTAGCTAATAAGATAGAAAACGAGCGGGAAAAAGCTGTCGCCTATCATGATACGGTTGTTCCCAAACTCGATGAGATACGTTATCATACCGATAAACTCGAGCTTATGATAGATAATCAGATGTGGCCTTTGCCTAAATATAGAGAATTATTATTTGTACGATAAAAGAATAAATTGAGGACAAAAAAATTCCCGAAGATTTTATACTTCGGGAATTTTTTTATTATGGAGTTGTTTTTATTTACTGGCAAAGAATGTATTCTGTTTTTCTACTATATCTTTATAGGTAAGTACGCCGGCTTTAGATAATTCTATTGTCATCGCTTCACCGCTTGCATTATACATGTTTACGTGGTTATCGTCGATGAAAGTCATTAGTTTTACATTTTTTCCGTTGGCAATAGCCGACCACGAACGATCAGTTTTGTCAAATACCAATTCAACTTTTGTATTTGTGTCTTCATTGGTAATGGTATATCCGTTCTTGTGGGTTTGTACCAGGAAATTACCATTTTCTCCTTTGATATGCTGCGTATTATCAGCTACCGGGTTTCCGCCTCCCCAGAATTCGATCGAGTTGAGTACTAACCAGTCTGCAGCTAATGATACTTCATATACGGGCACGATGCAGAAAGCTAAAAATACCAACTCATTCACAAATTTGTTTCCGACGTTATTATTCCAGCTATGTAATTTCGAAGTAAGGGCAAAAGAACCGATACAGGAAGAAAACATAATACTGCCGCTTAATAATACGGCCATAAATAGTGTTAGTTTACTCTTTCTCATAATATTCTATTTAATTTAGATTAAAGAATGTAAGTACAAATATAAGACAAAAATTTACATCTGTGAGAGAAAACTTAATGTTTTATTAAAGTTTTTGGTTAAAAGAAATTTTTTTAGTTTCCATTTCAATAATGATACAGCATTAAAATTATTATTCTCCGATAAACGAATGTTTTTTCAACCAATCTAATAATAATCCGGTCCAAGTATCGTAATAAGCAAAATTTTTATGGCAGCCCCATCCGTGGTTTCCGGTAGGAAAAATATATATGCTCGCCGGAATGTCGTATTTTTTTAGCCCGTTGTAAAATGCAGTGCTATTGTAAGGGGGCACAACTGTATCGTCATCGCTTAATAAAAGCAAAGTGGGAGGAGTCTGTTCCGTAATTTGTTTTTCATTAGAGAAAAACGTAATTGCTTCCGGGTCATCTTTTTCTTTGCCTAATAGGTTTTCGCGACTACCTTGATGAGTATATTTGTTGTCGAGGGTAATAACCGGGTAGAAAAGCAGCATAAAATCGGGGCGTGTGTCTGTTTGAAAATGAGTACCTAAAGTAGATGCCAGATGCCCTCCGGCAGAAAATCCGCTTATTCCTACTTTTTGTGGGTTTATCTCCCATTCTTGTGCGTGTTGTCGGACGATTCTGATTGCTTGTTCGGCATCTGAGAGTGGAATGTTTTTATGTCCGTTAGGAAGACGATATTTAAGGACAATTCCGGTTATGCCGTTTTTGCTGAGGAATTTTGCGAAATCATATCCTTCGTAGTCGATAGCTTCTGCGGCATAACCTCCGCCCGGACATATGATAACAGCCGCTTCGGTATTATTATTCTGTGGACGGAAAATAAATAGTTCGGCTTTTTTACTGTTATAAAGTATTTGGTTTGTTCCTGTTTTTTCCGGTGCGGTAATTCCGTTTTCTTCCGGAGCTCCTTCAGGCCATACCGGTAAACGAAGAGGTTCTTGGGCAAATACGCATAACGATGTAATGAAAAGAATAACGATGATAAGAGGTATTTTTTTCATGGTATATAATTATTAAGATTTGGTTTGTTTTTTATGTTGTTGTATGTCATAGGGGATTTTCGATTTGTAGGATTGATAATTTTCCAGTACATCATGTACGTAGTTTATTGTTTCGCGCCCTCTGAAATACCCCGATTTGCATACTTCGTCATTGAAATATTCGGGATTGCTTTTTAGCAAAATATATTCGGCGACATTGTTTTCCCATTTATCGGGATCTTTTCCGTATTTTTTTGCTAAGGCTATCGCATCCAGTACATGACCTAATCCAGCGTTATATGCTGCCAGCATAAATTTTATACGTTCTTCTTTGGGCTGTATGTTCGAAAATGTTTTATCTAAAGATTTTAATATTTTTACCGCAGTCGCCACACTTTTTTCCGGGTTGTTCATCTGGTCTGTCTGCAATCCGTAGTTGCGGGCGGTACGAGGCATAATTTGCATCAATCCGCGAGCTCCGGCCCAGGAGATAGCCGATGTATCAAATCTCGACTCTTTGAAGGCTTGCGAAGCGATCAGTCTCCAATCCCAATCGATTTGTTCGGCATATTTTTTAAACAAATGGTCATATACGGATATCTGTCCGTTTTTTAGAGACAAAACAGCTGGTGCTGGAGGATTTTTACTTAACTGAAAGTAACGTTTCAATATACTGCGGTATTCGGCTGATTTGATGTTTTCTTTAGCCCATTGGTTTACTGCATTAGCTAAAGATTTCGAATCGGGGCGCACCACCCATGAGGAACGTTGCGGGAAACTTACTTCGAGATTTATATCGATATTATTATAATATGTTTTATTTAATCTGGCGATATTGTTATCAGCCAAGGTATAAGGGATTTGCCGCATGGCAACCATTTCGATGAGATCTTCAGTTACCAGAGTGTCGCGGTCCATAAGATGTATATTTATTCCTCCACCCAGTTCGTCGTTCAGGTTATTAATGCGTTCTTCATATTTTGAGTCTTTTTCGACATATATGTCTTTGCCTACAAGTTCGGTCACGTTACGCAAGGGCTTTATTCCTTGTCCTGTAGGTTGTACCAGTACCTGATGAGTAATTAATTCCCGTCCACAGTGCAGAAGTTCGTTTTTGGTATCTCCGGTAACCGGAATGTTATAAGCGATAATATCCCCTTTGCCATCTTTCAACATTTCTATGAGTTTACTGATATTTTCAGCTACGACGATTTTAACATCGAGACCTTGAGATTTGGCAAATTGTTTTATCAATTCGTATTCGTAACCCATTTCTTCTCCTTTGTAAAGAAAATAAGAGGTTGAACTGTATAAGGTGAGTACGGTTAATTCTTTTTTCTCTTTTATTGCTTCAAAATCATCTTTAGGCGTATTGTTCCCTTTGTTTTTTTGCTTACAACCGGTTATCAGAAACAAGAATATAAGAATGAAGTATATGGTGCGATTTATCATAGTAATCCGGATTAAAAATGAAGAAATCCCGGTTACGGGTTTAGTTTATATGCTATAAAGTTAGTAAGTATATCTATAGCTACCAAATTGTTACCGCCTTGTGGGATAATTAAGTCGGCATATCGTTTAGTTGGTTCGATATGTTGTAGGTGCATCGGTTTAAGAACTTTTTCATATCTTTCGATTACCATTTCTACGGTACGTCCCCGTTCGATAATATCCCGATTGATGACCCGAATCAAACGATCGTCTGCGTCAGCGTCTACAAAAACTTTCATATCCATCATTTTACGTAAAAGCGGATCACAAAGGATAAGAATCCCCTCCACAATGACTACGTCACGTGGTAAAACAGTAATTGTTTCTTCCGAACGAGTGCAGGTAAGATAAGAATATATCGGTTGTTCTATCGCTTTACCTTCTTTCAACTCTTTTAATTGTTTTACTAATAACTCGAATTCTATTGCAGCCGGTTCGTCGAAATTGAGTTTCAGTCTTTCCTCAAGTGGCATATGGCTATTGTCCCGGTAATATGAATCTTGGGGAATGACGGTTACCTCGCCAGCGGGCAGACTTTGAATTATCTTGCGTACGACCGTTGTCTTACCCGAACCTGTTCCTCCTGCAATACCAATTATCAGCATAAATTGAAAGATATAGATAAAATATAATTAATTTTGTAATCCCGAAAACAAGTTTTCATGGAAATGAAAACAGTGTCTTCCATTTCATTTTAATACAAATATAATAATTTTTAATATGATCAGACATATCGTTTTATTTAAACTGAAAAGGATGGAATCTTCCAAGGCTAAAATGGAGATAATGCAGCGTTTTAAATCGGCTTTGGAAGCATTGAAAGATATAATACCTGAATTAAAGAGTATTGAAGTCGGTATAAATGTGAACTCTGCCGAAGATTATGATGTGGCACTGGTAACGGTTTTCGATAATATGCATGATTTGTCGGTTTATGCCAATCATCCGGAACATTTGGCGGCAGCAGCGATTATCAAAGATGTAAAAGAGGGTAGGGCATGTGTCGATTATGAATTTTGACATTTCATATTAAAGAAACGATTCTATATTTTTCGAAATAAAATAAACGGTTTGTTTGGGTAGGCGATGACTTTTTAATAACTTAGCTTCATGATAAATGAAGAAAAAAGTTTAGCTACAATCAAACCTTACAGGATAGGTTTAGCCCTTAGCGGAGGAGGAGCGAGGGGATTTGCTCATGTAGGGGCTTTAAAGGCTCTTGAAGAAATGGGGCTTCGCCCCGATATTATTTCGGGTGTAAGTGCAGGATCGATCATCGGAGTATTGTATGCCGACGGGTATTCACCCGATGAGATTATCGATTTGTTTTCTCGTCTTAATTTCAGTGATCTGGCTGAGATTACAATGCCCCGTGCTGGTTTTTTCAAAATAGATCGTTTTCGTAATTTTTTGAAGAAAGTATTGCGGGCTAATAATTTCGAAGATCTTTCTATCCCGGTTATCGTATCGGCAACCGATCTCGATAAAGGGAAAACTACGACCTTTGCCAAAGGTCCTATTGTGGAAGTGGTATGCGCATCATGTAGTATTCCGATTATTTTCCCTCCGATTAAAATTAATGGGGTACATTATGTCGATGGCGGAGTTTTCAGAAATTTCCCGGTTTCGACGATACGGCAGAGTTGCGATATCGTTATCGGAGTAAATGTAAATCCTTTGGTAGCAAAAGAATACAAACAGACTTTACTGGGGATTGCCGAACGTTCGTATAGTTTTATTTTTAAAAGCAATAGTTTATTCGACGCAAAATTATGCGATGTGTTGATACAAACTGAAGAAATTGCGCATTTTAATATATTCGACATTGTAAAATTACGGGAGATAGCTCGATTCGGTTATGAAGCTGCCCGGAATACGCTGATGTTAAAAGAGTCATCCGATCTTATCGGGAAAGAACTCCTTAAACCTGAAGAAAGTAAGAAACCGTTTTTTTAAAAGATTCAGAAAGAAGGTATGAAGAAAAATAAGATAATCATATACCAGGTATTGCCACGCTTATTTGGAAATATGAATGCGACATGTAAACCTAATGGAACTTTACTGGAAAACGGTGTAGGAAAATTTGTCGATTTTACACCGAAGGTATTGCGTGAAATCAGGTTATTGGGGTGTACGCATATATGGTATACTGGCGTTATCGAGCATGCTACGCAAACCGATTATAGCCGTTATGGTATTACAAAGGATAATAAACATGTTGTAAAAGGGAAAGCCGGGTCTCCGTATGCGATAAAAGATTATTATGATGTAGATCCCGATTTGGCTGTAAATGTTTCAGATCGGATGCGTGAATTTGAAGATTTGGTAGCGAGAACACATGATGCCGGTCTTAAAATGATCATGGATTTTGTTCCTAATCATGTTGCCCGTCAGTATAGATCGGATACGAAACCGGCTGGAATAAAGGACTTGGGAGAAAATGACGATACGACGGTGCATTTTTTACCGAATAATAATTTCTATTATATTCCGCGACAGGAATTTGCAGGGCAATTCTATTTGGGAGAGGGCCCTGACAAGTATACCGAATATCCGGCCAAGGCGACCGGGAATGATTGTTTCGGTGCTTATCCCAATTGTAATGATTGGTACGAAACTGTAAAGCTTAATTATGGTGTGGATTATATGCATGGCCATAAAAAATATTTCGATCCGGTACCCGATACTTGGGAAAAGATGAAAGATATTTTGCTTTACTGGTGTGAAAAAGGAGTGGATGGTTTCCGTTGCGATATGGCTGAGATGGTTCCGGTAGAGTTTTGGGGATGGGTGATTCCTTTGGTTAAAAAAGAATATCCTGCAGTTATATTTATTGCTGAAATTTATAACCCACATGAATATCGGTATTATATTTTCGATGGTAAATTCGATTATTTATATGATAAAGTCGGGCTGTATGATTTATTGCGCAGTATTATCTGTCGACATGCTTCGGCGACACAGATTACTCGCAGTTGGCAATCTCTTGATGGTATAAATTCTCATATGCTTAATTTTCTGGAAAATCATGATGAGCAAAGAATTGCTTCGGGAGAGTTTGCCGGCGATCCATTCAGAGCTGTTTCGGCATTAGTCGTTTCAGCAATGATGAATGTGAATCCCATGATGATATATTTTGGCCAGGAGCTGGGTGAGCCGGGGAAAGACGAAGAAGGTTTTAGCGGATACGACGGGCGTACGACTATTTTTGATTATTGGAGCATTGCTTCTGTACGTAATTGGTATAATAAAGGGAACTGTACGGTATCGAATCTTTCTTCCGGGGAGAAGGAACTTCGTAAAATATATAAGAAAGTGCTTACGCTATGTAATAAAGAAGCTGCTATTCGCGAAGGCTCGTTTTTCGATTTGATGTACGTTAATCTGGATAATGATTGTTTCGATGCGAACCGCCAATATGCTTTTTTAAGAAAATACGGCAATGAGTTACTGGTCATTATCGCTAATTTCGATGATCGTGATGTTTCGGTCGGGATACGTATTCCGGATCATGCTTTCGATGTACTGGAAATCGAGCCACAGTATGGTGAGTGTACCGAATTACTTGGAGGAGCTGTAACAACTTGTTCAATTCATCCCGATCGGATGTTTTACAGTGCTGTGTCGGCTGATAATGCTGTCGTATGGAAGATAAAGCTTATTTCAGGAAAAAGTGAAAAGGAAAAAAATAAGATTAATAGGTTATAATATAAATAGAAATTGTACCTTTGCAGAAAAATTAACCACTATAGAATTTATTCTAAAAACACAATGAGCCAGACCCCTCCTTTTAAGGTTTTCTCGGGAACCAATTCCCGTTATCTTGCTGAGAAAATTTGTAATAGTTTAGGTTGTGAATTAGGGAACATGAACATTCAGCATTTTGCCGATGGTGAATTTGCTGTTTCATTTGAAGAATCGATACGCGGTTGTCAGGTATATCTGGTACAGTCGACTTTTCCCAATTCCGACAATCTCATGGAACTTTTGTTGATGATTGATGCCGCGAAAAGGGCTTCGGCTAAATCGATTATTGCCGTAATTCCTTATTTTGGCTGGGCCCGTCAGGACCGTAAAGACAAACCTCGTGTTTCGATCGCAGCGAAACTTATTGCCGATCTGTTGAGTGTGGCCGGTATCAGTCGTCTAATAACGATGGATTTGCATGCCGATCAGATACAAGGATTTTTTAATGTACCGGTTGATCATTTATATGCATCTTCTGTCTTCGGTCCTTATATCGCTTCGCTGAATCTTGAGAATATGGTAATTGCAACCCCCGACGTCGGAGGTTCTAAAAGGGCTAATTCGTATGCCAAATATTTCGGGGTTCCCCTCGTGCTTTGTCATAAATCGAGAGCTAAGGCTAATGAAGTGGAAAGTATGACTGTAATTGGTGATGTCGAAGGTAAAAATGTGGTGCTGATCGATGATATGGTAGATACGGCTGGAACAATTACCAAAGCAGCCGATTTGATGATGAGTAAAGGAGCCTTATCGGTGCGTGCGATTGCAAGTCATGCCGTTATGTCTGATCCTGCTACCGAACGTATCGAAAAATCTAAAATGACTGAAATGATATTTACCGATAGTATCCCTTATTGTAAAGAGAGCACGAAAGTAAATACGATTAGTATTGCGGAAATGTTTGCCGATACGATACGTCGTGTTTACGAAAACGAGTCGATAAGTTCACAGTATATTATCTAAAGAAATTGTTTTTATACGTCGAAGGTCCTGCCGGTTATATTATGGCAGGACCTTTTTTTTACGATTTTCTGGTTTTTATGGTTTTCGGTAAGTCAAAAAAAAGGAAGATTCGAGATTAATTTCCGGTTGCTTTGCGGCTATTGTAGAATGTTTACTCTATAATGTGGTAGAAAATGACTACCTTTGCGGCCGGATAAAAAAGATTGAAATATGATTACGGTTAATAATTTGGCGATACAGTTTGGTAAAAGAGTTCTATTTCAGGATGTTAATCTGAAATTTACCCCCGGAAACTGTTATGGTATTATCGGGGCGAACGGTGCTGGAAAATCTACTTTCCTGAAAGCGATAAGCGGTGAAATAGATCCTACGCATGGGACCGTTTCTATGGGTACGGGAGAACGTCTTTCTGTTCTCAGCCAGGATCATTTTGCGTTTGATGAGTTTACAGTGATAGATACCGTATTGATGGGACATACGGTATTATGGGATATCATGAAAGAAAAAGATGCCCTATATGCTAAACCGGATTTTAGTGATGCCGATGGGATAAGAGTTTCAGAACTGGAAGAAAAGTTTGCCGAACTGGAAGGATGGAACGCAGAAAGCGATGCTGCCAACTTGTTAAGCGGTTTGGGCATTACGGAAGATTTGCATTATATGCTGATGAAAGACCTGAGCGGTAAACAAAAAGTACGTGTTTTGTTGGCTAAGGCGCTTTTCGGACAACCCGATAATCTATTATTGGATGAGCCTACCAATGATCTCGATCTGGAAACGGTTATGTGGCTCGAGAATTATTTGTCGAATTTCGAGCATACCGTGTTGGTCGTATCTCACGACCGACATTTTCTCGATTCGGTATGTACCCATACAGTAGATATCGATTTCAATCGGGTAGAATTATTTGCCGGGAATTATAGTTTCTGGTATGAATCGAGTCAGTTGGCTTTGCGGCAGCAGCAGAACCAAAATAAGAAAGCCGAGGAGAAGAAAAAAGAATTGATGGAATTTATTCAACGGTTTAGTGCAAATGTGGCGAAATCGAAGCAAACGACCAGTCGTAAAAAAATGCTTGAGAAATTGAATATCGAAGAGATAAAACCTTCTTCACGCCGTTATCCGGGAATTATATTTACCCCCGAAAGAGAACCTGGTAATAAGATTCTTGAAGTGAAAGGCCTGGGAAAATCGGTAGAAGGAACATTGCTGTTTAAAGATGTGAATTTTACTGTCGAAAAAGATGATAAGATTGTTTTTATTTCTCGAGATCCTCGCGCTATGACGGCACTTTTCGATATTATAAATGGCGAAACAAAAGCTGATGATGGATCTTATGAATGG
The DNA here is from genome assembly GCF_024330105.1 of Coprobacter tertius. Taxonomy (NCBI): domain Bacteria; kingdom Pseudomonadati; phylum Bacteroidota; class Bacteroidia; order Bacteroidales; family Barnesiellaceae; genus Coprobacter; species Coprobacter tertius. Next base: position 21,608 of record NZ_JANDHW010000015.1, on the reverse strand, counting down.
GGGCAAACGATTACGACGGCCTATTTGCCGCTCGATAACTCTTCTTTTTTTAATACCGACCTTAATTTGGTAGATTGGCTGGCTCAGTTTTCAGAAGATACCAGTGAGTTATATCTGAAAGGTTTCTTGGGCAAAATGTTATTTTCTGGAGATGAATTATTGAAAAGTGCTTCGGTATTATCGGGAGGAGAGAAAATGAGGTGTATGATTGCCCGGATGATGATGAAAAATGCCAATACGATGATACTCGATTCACCGACCAACCACCTCGATCTTGAATCGATACAAGCTTTTAATAATACACTTCAGAACTTTAAAGGAAATGTTCTTATGTCGTCGCATGACCATGAATTTATACAGACCGTATGTAATCGTGTAATCGAACTTACCCCGAATGGTATAATAGATAAAATGATGGATTATGATGATTATATTACTGACGAAAAAGTAGCGGCAATGCGTTTACGCTTATATGGTAAATAAATAGTAAATATGCGATAATAAAAAGACCGGAAATTATACTTTTCCGGTCTTTTTATTATCGCATATTTATTTAATTTCAATAAATAAGAGAAACATTGTCTATCCAAAAAGTATTTCCGGGAGCACCTATATATGCCCCTCCATGGCTGGATGTAAATTGCAGGATCATGTGAGTGGGAATATCTCCTTCATCAGCCCAACCGATTTCTGTTATGGGAACATTTTTCCCTTTGCTATTTACGGCATATCGATTTTCATCCTGAATACGCATATATGATTTAAATTTGGGGTGCTTAGAAATGTCCCCGTAAAGAATTTCGTAATGGGCATTGTTTTTCCAGTCCTGATCTTTTGTATAATATATGACCATCGTGCCGACTCTTTTAGCGAAAATATTTCCTTTTTCGTCTTCCCATCTTTTTTGTAATAGCAAAATAACTCCTGGCATATCCATACCTTCTACATCAGTAATTTTACTGAACCCCGTGGCGCGAATACGATGTTTTTCAGGAGCTAATTTTATTTTGTAGTCGAACTCTATCGCTTTCGGACGTTGAGTAAACGGTACACCCGAGTTAAGAACACCTTGTGGATTTTTTGTACTTTTAATCGGTTCGAGTACCGATCCCAGGAATACCGATCCGGCGGCGAGTACGGTAATATCTACTATCCCTAATACTTTAACGGATTCCATTCGGGTCTCGAGTCGTGCGCAATAGCCGTTTCCCCGTTTTTCTGGAAAAACCGAAGTATTGGTTTTGGTTATCCCTGCGACACGGGCCATCACGTTTGAATTTGCCCAGGGTGAACCTCCCCGGTTTTTATAGGCGTCGTTATTGTTGATTGTTTCGGTCGGGCCTATTTCATATAGGTGTTTTGTTTGTCCTCCGATAATTCCCGATTCATGTATGTTACGAGTCACCCATTGGTCCATATTACCAAAAGCAAGAGGAACCTTTTTCTGTGCCGGTAAAGTACATATACAACTTCCCAGCAAAGCATAAGTCAATAAGCTTTTTTTATTGAAATTCATTTTTTTACGATTTATAATTACAGGTTATATCCCCATTTTTCGAGGGCAAACCCCCAATTTTCTTCTACTGTTTTAACCGTGCGTTCATCGTATTTATATTGGTTTTTCTTATATCCTTTCTTTTTCCCGAGGTATTTTTCAATTTCGGCTTTCGACGTTTCAAAACCTTCGAGCTTCAGATGCTGGTAAATATGTTGTGTCATATCGAATGCATCTGCTTCGAAATCTTCAAATTTTACTTCTATGAGGTTATTTTCGGGAATAAGATGTTTTTCTTCTTCAAATTTATAGAATAATTTTTTATATACCTCAATAACATTCTTTTCTATCTGTTCGTTCGATATATCTTGTAGTCGGAGAGGTTGTATGGTATTGGTAAAGAAACTCCGGGTACTTTCGAATACTGTGTACGGATTGCGTTTCAGATATATGAATTTAGCATTCGGGAACATCTCCAGTAGAGTTTTAACTCGTCCCGTATGGGGCGGATTCTTACTCAGGAATTGAGTGCCTTGGGTATTATACAATGATATTTTTATTAGTTTCAGAAACTGTTCTTTAAAAACTTGACGTTCTTTTTCGGAAATAGTTTCGAAAATAAGATATTTATCACAATACTCCATCGTGTGTTTAGGTAAAAACCAGAAATTATAAAAGGAGTAAGGCATCATATTGGTTAATGCAAATTCTTCTTCCTGAGGCAAATCTACTTTTAATTCCATATTATCGGTAGGTCGTTTATCAGGCATCAGAAACGACATGTTTTTTTTGAAAAATCCTTGTCCCCATAACATTAAGTGGGGAAAAACAGTCTGATAGGTCGTATTGTAACCGAAATGTTTATCACAGGAAAAGACGTTGTGCACAAATGTCGTCCCGCTACGCCAGTGACCGAGTATGAACATCGGGTCTGTTTCGAGTTCTTTATCGGCCAACAGTTTATTATATCGGTGTTCTTCTATTCCGTTGAGTGAGCTTAGTAATCGGCATACCGATTTGGTAAGAATGTATTTTTTACGGAAATTCTTATCGATTACTTTTCCATCGGTAATTGCCTTGAATGTTTTCCAATCGGCTCCCACTAATGTATTGATGGGAAGTTTATCAAATTCGATGAGCCCCATAATTTATTTTTTTTCGGTGATACATTTTACAGGTATTCCTTGTTTCTTTAATTCGGTACAAATTTGGGTAATTGCTTCGTAATGTGTTGGATCGATACCTAAAGACGGAAGATCCAGTATGGCGAAAGACTCGTCTTGAACCATATCTTTAGCATCTATCCTGTCGATGATCATCCCTACCGCACTCGTGTTGTTAGTTATCGGGTCGATGAGAATAAAGGCTCCTGTGTTTTTATTTTTGGTATAGGGGTCGAAGAATAATTCTTTACCTGTTGTGAATACGACACGCCCTATTTCGTTTAATATAAGTTTCTCACAGGAGGAACGTTCCATCGTGTTTACATTTACTTTATATTTTATGCTGTCGATGCGTGCTCGAGTTGTGTTGGTGGTATGTTTTATAAAAAATTGTTTGTTCGTATTCATTTCCTCTTCATCCATCCATACCAGCATAGCTTCGAAGTTCCGGTCGGTTATGGGTAGATTATCGGGACGCACGAGCATTTCTCCCCGGGAGATGTCTATTTCGTCTTCGAGTGTAAGCGTTACGCATTGCGGCGGGAAGGCATATTCGAGTTCCCCCTCGTATGTGACGATGCTTTTTATTTTCGACTTTTTCCCGGAAGGCAAAGCCATTATTTCATCACCTTTATGTATGATTCCTGAAGATATTTTTCCGCAAAAACCCCTGAAATCGAGATTTGGACGTAAAACATATTGTACAGGATATCTGAAATCGGAATAATTACGGTCCCGGTCGATGGGCACGGTTTCGAGGAATTCGAGTAACGAGGGCCCTTTATACCAGGGTGTACGAGGAGATTTTTCGACTACATTGTCCCCATTGAGAGCCGAAAGCGGAATACAATTGACATCCTCGATACCCAATGGTGTAATAAATCGCGTATAATCGTTAACGATTTCATTAAAACGGGTTTCATCGAAGTCGATGAGGTCCATTTTATTAACTGCCAATACGACATGTTTTATTCCCAATAGAGATACCAGGTAGGTATGTCGACGTGTTTGTGTAATTACCCCGGTACGAGCATCTACCAAAATGATGGCCAGATTAGCGGTAGAACCTCCGGTAATCATATTCCGGGTATATTGTTCGTGTCCCGGAGTATCGGCAATAATAAATTTTCGGTTATTGGTCGAGAAGTAACGGTATGCGACATCTATGGTAATACCTTGTTCGCGTTCGGCTTTCAAACCGTCGAGTAGTAAAGCATAGTCGATGTGTTCACCGGCATTACCCATACGTTTGCTGTCACGTTCGAGGGCATCCAATTGGTCTTCGTATATTTTTTTACTGTCGAATAATAATCTTCCGATTAAGGTCGATTTTCCGTCATCTACCGAGCCGGCCGTTAAAAACCGAAGCAGGTCTTTTTGTTCATCCCGATCGAGAAATTCTTTTATATTTAATTTTTCTGCCATGATTTCATCTTTTTAAAAATAACCTTCACGTTTTTTTTGTTCCATACTGGCTTCCTGATCGAAGTCGATCACACGAGTAGTACGTTCCGATTTGGTTGTCGTCATCATTTCTTCTACGATTTTTTCAATAGTATCGGCTTCGCTTTCAACAGCACCTGTAAGAGGATAGCAACCTAATGTACGGAATCTTACCATCATGGGTTTGGCTTGTTTGCGAAGTTCTTCGGGCATGCGGTCGTCATCAACCATAATAAGGTTTCCGTCGATATTTACGATAGGGCGTTCTTTTGCGAAATATAAGGGGACGATAGGGATATTTTCGAGTCGGATATATTGCCAAATATCCAATTCGGTCCAGTTAGAGAGGGGAAAAACGCGAATACTTTCCCCTTTGTGAACCCGAGCATTGTAAATATCCCATAATTCGGGGCGTTGATTTTTGGGATCCCATTGATGAAATTTGTCCCGGAAAGAGAAAATGCGCTCTTTGGCACGACTTTTCTCCTCGTCTCTACGGGCGCCTCCGAAAGCGGCGTCGAATTTATATTTGTCGAGTGCGTTTAATAACGCTTGGGTTTTCATCAGATCGGTATGTACCTTACTGCCGTGAGTAAATGGTCCCACTCCGGCACGGTATGCTTCCATATTGGATTCTACAATTAAATTCCAACCGTATTTTTTTGCATAGTCGTCACGGAATTTAATCATTTCTTTAAATTTCCATTTACTATCGATGTGCATCAATGGAAAAGGTACTTTCCCGGGTGCGAAAGCTTTTTCTGCCAACCGTACCATTACCGAGGAATCTTTTCCGATAGAGTATAGCATAACCGGGTTTTCGAATTCGGCAGCGACTTCCCTGATAATATGTATCGATTCGGCCTCTAATTCCTGTAAATGGCTTAATTTATATTTTTCAGACATAATATTTTATTTTTGATCTTTCGGTTAGTTATTGGTTGTTTCCGGTTTTACTTTCGGAAGTATGAGTTCGAGCAGTTTCTTTACCGAATCTCCGATTTCGAGTTTTGAAGTATCCAGACGTAAATCGGGATGTTCTGGCTGTTCGAAAGGTGCCGAAATACCCGTAAATTCTTTTATCTCACCCCGACGGGCTTTTGCATAAAGACCTTTTACATCACGTTCTTCACATACCTCGAGAGGAGTATCTATAAATACTTCTATAAAATCGTCTTTACCTATGATATCCGATGCGAGTTTGCGCATTTCGTTACTGGGGCTTATAAATGCGGCTATGGTGATAATGCCGCTATCAACAAAAAGTTTGCTTACTTCTGCGATGCGACGAATATTTTCGATGCGGTCTTCGGGTGAGAACCCCAAATTATTATTGATTCCCGATCGGATATTATCTCCGTCTAATATGCGGCATAGTAATCCTCTGCGGTGCAACTCTCTTTCGAGAGCAATTGCGAGTGTACTTTTCCCGGATCCAGAAAGTCCTGTAAACCAGATCATAACACTGTGTTGTTTCAATAATTGCTCTTTATCTGAGCGTTGCAACATTTTGTCGAATATGGGATAAATATTATTTTTCATAATCAATATTAAAACTTCCAGAATAAGGGTATAAGTATAACCGATAATAAAAAGGTTATAATGTTCAATGGCAAACCGAACCGGATAAAATCGGTAAATTTATAATTTCCGATACCTTGTACAATAAGATTTGTCTGATAACCGATGGGAGTTGAGAAACTTGCCGATGCTGCTATACAGATAACGACGAAGAAAGGCGTCGGCGATACTCCCAGTTGGGTCGACAGTGACAATGCTATCGGAAAGGCAAGTGCTGCTGCAGCATTATTGGTGATGATTTCGGTAAATAAATTCGTAATGATAAATAATAAAGCCAGTAACATATGGGGTCCCAGATTATCGGCTAAACCGATGATATAGGAAGCAATCATATCGGCAAACCCGGAATTTTCCATAGCCTTGCTGATAGCGAAAGCGCAGGCAATCGTTATAAGGATGTCCCAGGATATGTATTTAGTATATTTTTTAGGAGGAAATAATTTTGCCCACGCCATGATAACGGTCGTTATCGATACGAAAAAGAACATGTCGAGTTTCAGGTTAGGGAACATTTCCTTTACTCGGGGCAGTTCGCCGACGGTAGCACCGGTAATCATAAAAATAAGTAAAAGCATGGCGAACCAACGTCTTTTTTTATTACCCTTCTGATGTATATCGATGTCTTTTCCGTTGGCTAACATTAAAAAGACCGAAGATTCTCCCCATGTAGGAATAAAATCATCGTCGGCTATCAGTACGAGAGTATCTCCGTCACGAAACGGGATATTTTCAAGGTCTTGGGTAAAGCTCTCTCCGTTCCGTTTTATTTCTTTTACCTCGGCGCCGTAATGACGCATAAAATCAAAGGTTTTAAGTGACTTGTTTATACCGGGAAAACGCGGGCCGATGACTGCTTCGATACGATGTAGTTCATGGTGGTTTTCTTCTTCAGAATCTTCAGAAACAGGATCTTTCCGTCGATTGGGCAAAAGTTTATTCGAAAAACAGAAAATATAGATAATACCGGCCAAGGCAATAAATATCCCTACTTTTCCCAATTCGAACATGCTGAACCCTTGACGGCCGGTCTCGAGAATCATTCCGTGAACGACGAGGTTTGTCGATGTCCCGATCAATGTACATACCCCTCCTAATATCGTTGCATACGAAAGCGGGATAAGAAATTTCGTAGCCGGTAGGTTTTGTTTTGCAGCCCAGTGTTTTATGATCGGCGCAAAAATAACGACTACGGGAGTATTGTTTAAAAAAGCCGAAATTGCCGCTATACAAGGCAGCATACGCAACTGACTTTTAAATATGGTTGTTTTCTTATCGGGAAGTAACTTTTTTATCAACTGGCTAATCGCTCCGGTTTGCCTTATACCTTCGCTGATAAGGAAAAGCAGAGCTACGGTAATCATTCCTTTATTGCTGAATCCTTCCAAAACTTCTTTGGGTGAAAGTATTCCCACAAGCATAAATAAAATTACAACCGAGAACAGGATCATTCCCGGACGCATTTTATCCATAACCAAGGCCGCTATCATCCCGGTAAGGACCAAAAGAGTAAAAAATATTTCAAAAGTCATTCTTCCTGATTTTCAGGTTGTTTATCTTTTACAATAAACCAAGGGTTTAGTAAATTTTCTTTGTTGTATTGCAGAGGTATTTCCTCTTCGTATTGATATATTTCTTTCCCCGATCCGATGGCAATGGCGTGTCCGGCAGCGGTATCCCATTCCATTGTCGGAGCAAAACGGGGATATAGGTCGGCTACGCCGTCGGCAACGAGACAAATTTTTATAGAACTTCCACTCGATATCGTTTCAACGGATTTTCCCTGAGTTTTTAATTTATTTATATAGTTTTCTGTTTCGGGACTAAGATGCGAACGAGAGGCAACTATTATGACTTTATCGGGATGGGGATTTTCCGAAGGCATTTTTTTTGCCTCTTTTATTATTTTTTTCCATTCGAGATCGTTATGGTATTCTATCGGTCCGGTTTTATATGCTCCTATATTAATATCAGAAAAATAAAGCATTTTTTGAATGGGAACATAAATGACTCCTAAAATGGGTACCTCATTATGTACAAGGGCTATATTTACCGTAAATTCTCCATTACGCTTAATAAATTCTTTAGTCCCGTCTAACGGATCTACAATCCAAAGAGTATCCCATTTTTTACGTTCTTCGAAAGGTAAATGTTTGCCCTCTTCACTTAATATAGGGAACGAAGTTTTCTCGAGATACGACATTATTATGTTATGAGCACTCCGGTCGGCTATGGTCAACGGAGAATTATCGGCCTTGCGTTCAATCTCGAAATCAGATGAAGGGTCATTGTAAATTTCAGATATTTTGCGGCCTGCATGAAGTGCAGCAGTAATAGCTATATTCAGATAATTCTCTTTCATTATAGGTTTTAATTTTCAAACTGCAAACTTAATTATAAATTGGGTATTTCGGGCTTTTTTCAAATAGAAAAATAGGGCTGATATTCTAAATATGGCGTGAAAATAAAGATTTTATATCTTTTTTTGCGAAAACTTACAATTAAATGAAAGTTTTTGTGACTGTGCGTATATACCAGAATATGGATTAAATTTTTTCGATATATCCGATTATTTTCCTGACCGTACTATTTTTTTGAATTACCGTTTTGTTTTTATCGAGTAGAAAAAGAACAGGCATCGTCCGTAATTCATATAGAGAATTTTCGAAAACAGATCCACCGGAGTTGAAAGCATCTATCCAGTTTGAAGGCATGTAGTTTTTATGTGAATTCCATAATTCGATATTACCGAAGGGATAAACGGCCAATATCGTAAGTTTTTTTTCTTCGATAAGTTTATTTAATAGGATATGATTCGATAATTCTTTTTTTACCTTCAAACAGTATTCACAATCGGGGTCATAGAAAAATAAAATTGTAAACTCCGTATCGATATCGAATAGTTGTTCTTTGTGTCCGTTTCTGGAAATAAATGTAAAATCGGAACACTTTTCTCCTCGTCGATTTTTCAAAGCCATATTCAAAAGATCGTGCGGTCGTATTTTTTGGTCATCTGATAACTGATCGGAATTTATGGTTTCTTCTATCGATATTATATATAATTCATCATCGTAATAGGGCGAATCGGGATCTCCGAGAATGTCTTCACAAAAAGCCGATAAAGTGGCTGTCGTAATATTCCATTGGGTGGGAAAAGTGGAGAACATTTTTTTAATTTGTTCTTTCTGTTCGTTTAGCGATAATTTCTGCAGGCTTTTTATATAATCGAGTATTTTCGATTCGTCGTTCTTTCTTTTCGTGACGGGATCATTATGATATATCTCGGTCGTATCCTTCAGATATTCGGAATAATCCGGCATAATCGTGTGAAGTGTTTCTCCGGCGGATGTTGCCGTAAACAGGATATTAGCGAACAATAAAATTATAAATACAGTTCTCATATTCCCAATATTGTAATTATAAAAACAGGGCTTACTCCTGATTGTTTTTAGAGAAAGCCCTGTTTCCGGTTGTTATGGTCATTTATCGACGACCTTTATTTCGTTGTTTCATTGCTGCTTCCTGCCGTTTTTGAGCTTCTTCGAGGCGAGCCATGAAACCTGATTTTTTACGTGGCTTCTTTTGGTTTTCTTTTAACTTAGCCAAAACCTTTTCTTCGTTGATACATTTACGGAAAGCATAAGTTTGTATGATCGTAATCAGTAACGATATGAAATAATAGTAACTGAGTCCCGATGCATAGTTATTGAAGATAAACAGGAACATCAGCGGCATCATGTACATCATTATTTTCATACCGGGCATTTGTTGTCCGCCGGGTTGATTATCCATATTTATTTTGGTATAGATAATATTTGTAATGGTCATTAATAGACAGAATAAACTGATGTGATTCCCAAAATAAGGAGTTATAATGGGGATGTAAGTATTCCAGGTAAATATAGCGTCGTAAGAAGATAAATCTTTTGCCCAAAGGAACGACTGCTGCCTTAATTCGATCGAGGACGGGAAAAAAGCGAACATAGCCAACAATATAGGCATTTGTAATAACATCGGAAGACATCCGCTCATGGGGTTTATACCGGCTCGGTTATAAAGTTCCATAGTAGCGCGTTGACGTTCCATAGCTTTGTCTTGGCCGGGATATTTAGCGTTTATTTCTTCTATCTGTGGGCGAAGTACCCGCATACGCGCACTCGACATGTAAGATTTAAAAGTCAATGGAGCCAGAATCACTTTGATAATAATCGTCAATAACAAAATAATGACTCCGTAATTACTGATAAATTTACCTAGGAAAGTAAATATAGGAATTATAAACCAAGTATTTATCCACCGGAAAAATTTATATCCCAGAGGAACCAATTGGTCGAGATCGAGTTGTTCTTTTTTATCTACTTTTTTATCGAAACTTTTAAGTAAAGGGAACAGATTCGGACCTAAATAAAATTGGAAACCGGGAACGGTAGCTGCAGCCGGACTATAGTCGATGGAAGTTTCGGTAGCGAAATCTTTAAGATAGTTCGGTTCGCTTTCGATATTTGAACTGATCGATCCTCCGTTAAACTTATTGTCCGCAATAAATACAGACGAGAAGAACTGGTTTTTATATCCGAACCATTTGATTCCTACATTGATATTTTCATTCTCGTTTTTCGATTCGCTCAATCTGTCGACATCCGATGCAAAGTACTTATAATATAGTGCACTGTTTCGTTCTTCAAACATGCGGCCTTTTTCCTGTCGACGAAGTTTTTGATTCCAGTATATATCGAGGGATGCGGTGTTTGTCGGAAGAATACGATCCATTCCTTTTTGCTTTATATCGAGCTTTACCATATATTTCGGTAAAAGAGTATAAATCATTTCGAAATAAGCTCCTTGAGGAAGGTCGAGACGCATCGATACCGAATTTCCATCGGGTGAAACGGTCGGTTTAAAATATAAATCAGAAGTATTGATGATACGCCCACTCGTTTTAAATATAAATCCGTAATCATTTTCTTCTCCGTTGAAAAGAGTCAACGGCAGCGAATCGTAAGTTTTGTATTCGTTGAGTACGGCTTTGTAAATACGGGCTCCTTTATTACTGAACGTAATAGTTGCCAAGTCGTTTTTAAGAGTAATCATTTCTTCTTCTCCAACAGCTGCGGAAGCGAATGCACCATAAGCTTTCAGAGTCTCGATCTTTTGCAAAGAGTCTTTATCGATAACGGGAAGAGTGTCGGTTGCGGGCAGTGTAGTTGCCGTATCTGAAATTTCATCGAGAGCCGACAATTCGGCTTTTTCGATCTGCGCGATCGAGTCATTGTACTGTTTCATGGCTGCTACTTGATCTTCGGAAGGCCGTGAGTACCAAGTATAGCCGAAAAGTATAAGTCCGATAAGAATAAAACCGATAATTGTGTTTTTATCCATATTTTTTTGTTTTCACTAAATATTATCAATGAGGAACATTCTGTTCCAGAGGTAATTATTTTTTATTTTCTACCGCAGCTTTTATAAAATCTACAAATAGGGGATTGGGTTTCAGTACCGTACTGTTATATTCGGGATGATATTGTACACCGATAAACCATTTCAATGCGGGTATTTCTACTACTTCTACCAAATGAGTATCGGGATTTTCACCGGTACATTTCATGCCGGCATTTTCAAATTCCGTGCGGTAATCGCTATTGAATTCGAAACGGTGGCGATGACGTTCTTTAATATGTGTGCTTTTGTAAGCTTTGGCTGCTTTCGAGCCTTCCTGCAGAATACAGTCGTATTCACCCAAACGCATAGTTCCTCCCATATTGGAAATACTTTTCTGACTTTCCATCAGGTCGATAACATTGTGTTTGGTGCTTACTTCCATTTCTGTCGAATTGGCATCGGTATATCCTAAAACATTCCGGGCAAATTCTATAACCATGCATTGCATACCTAAACAAATGCCGAAGGTAGGAATGTCGTTTTCGCGGGCATATTTCAGGGCAGCAAATTTGCCTTCGATTCCTCGTTGTCCGAAACCGGGTGCGATAATGATTCCGTCCATCGATCCGATTTGTTCTTTAGTATTTGATTCGTTTAGTTTTTCAGAATGAATGAGTTTTAAATCGAGTTTCCGGTCGTTATAAGTCGCAGCTTGAAACAGCGCTTCATTAATCGATTTATAAGCGTCGGGTAACTCTACGTATTTTCCAACCAGGCCGATGCGCACAGTTTCTTTGGCATTTTTCATTTGAGAGAGAAACTCTTTCCACGGTTTCAGTTCTGGAGTGGAATTTATCGGCATCCCGGTTTTTTGTAATACGATTTCATCGAGTTTTTGTTGCTGCATTTTAATCGGTACCTCGTAGATAGAAGGTACATCTATCGATTGTATAACTGCAGAAGGATCTACATTACAGAATAAAGCGACTTTACGTCGTATATCGGCACTTAGTTCATGTTCGGTACGTAAAACGAGAATATCGGGCTGAATACCTACTTCCTGTAACTGTTTTACCGAGTGTTGGGTAGGTTTTGTTTTTACCTCTTTGGCAGCAGCGATAAAAGGAACGTAGGTAAGATGGATACAAAGACAATTTTTCCCCATTTCCCATCGAAGCTGACGCACACTTTCAAGGAAAGGAAGCGATTCGATATCTCCGACGGTACCGCCGATTTCGGTAATTACAAAGTCGAATTCGTTTTTCGTTCCCAATAATTTTACGTTTCTTTTTATTTCGTCGGTAATATGGGGGATGATCTGTACTGTTTTTCCCAAATAATCACCGCGTCGTTCTTTGTCGATTACATTTTGGTAAATGCGTCCGGTAGTAATATTGTTGGCACGAGTCATACGGGTATTGATAAAACGCTCGTAATGTCCCAGATCGAGGTCGGCCTCGTGTCCATCGATTGTTACGTAACATTCGCCATGTTCGTAAGGGTTCAGAGTTCCCGGGTCGATGTTGATATAGGGATCGAATTTTTGGATAGTAACATGATACCCCCGGGCTTGTAACAATTTGGCTAAGGATGCGGAGATGATACCCTTACCTAAGGAAGATACAACTCCGCCTGTAACAAAAATATACTTTGTATCCACAATATTATATATTTAATACTTTAATTATGTGCGGTTTAATTTTTTTAAAATGCAAAAGTATGAAAAATTCTCTACAAACGCCGGAAAATCTTTCATATTAATTATGAATTAACAATTGAAGAGAGAAATCATGTTGTTAAACATTTTTTTGAGGGTTCTATAAAAATAATTTGTTATTAATTGGTTATCTTTGTAAACAAATTTAACGGCATCGTATGGAACTTCTTTTTAAAAGAATCGTGTGGAGTTGTATTATAGGGGTATTAGCGATGGCTAATATAAGTGCTCAGTCTGTGGATGCGACACCGGCAATCCCCGATTCTTTGGTTGTACCGGCTAAAGAGGTAACGGTTGATAGTACGGATCAAAAAATTTTGTTACCTGAAAAAACTACGGTTAAGAATGATACCGTTACCGATACGATAAAAAAGAAAAAATCAAAAATAAAAAAACAACCGGTCGATAGAGCCGTGATAGATAGTCTTAAAACGGCGAATTTGTTGAAGCTTGTTAAACCTGATACGACTATTCAGTTGTCTCCGCAAGTCGAACGGGCATTATATATGGCATTACATTATGATTCGTTAATGACTTATTCCGATACGATGCCTGTTAATCCAATATTTTTACCGATTATATTTACCAGTTATCAGAATCAAGAGGTTAAAGGACTGAGTATTCCTGAAAAACAAACCGGATATAATAGGCTGCCTCCATTGGGGTCTGATCAATGGCTGGAAGACGTTATTGCTTTAAATGGGATAGCCGATGATGCTCGTTTTAATATGATAGTGACTTCTCCGCAGTCGATAAAATACGATCGGGAGAAGTTGCCGGATGTACCCGAACCGAAGAAACTGAAGAGCAACCGGTTGAAAAATTTACTGACGGTAGAGCCTGATAAATTAGAGATAGATCAGTCGCAGATAAAAAAAGAAGAGGTAAAGTTAAAAAACTGGATTTCTGGATTCCAGAGTTCTATTCAGTTTTCGCAGGTACACATATCCGATAATTGGTACCAAGGAGGGGAAAGTAACCTTAACATCGTAAGCAATCAGGTATATAATCTGAAATATGATGATTATAAACGTGTTCTTTTTGAGAATACAATACAGTGGAAATTGGGATTGAATAATGCGCCTGACGATACGGTACGATCTATTCGGGTAAATGAAGACTTGTTTCAGATAAACTCGAAATTCGGATATAAAGCGAATAAGAAATATAAATGGTATTATTCGCTAACGTTATTGTTCAAAACTCAGTTATTAAGTAGTTACAAAGCCAATTCGGATGAGAAACAGGCCGAATTCTTGTCTCCGGGAGAATTGAATCTCGGTTTAGGTATGTCGTACCAGTACGATAACGACCCGCGTAAGTTACATATTTCGGTTGTGCCTTCTCCTTTATCTTATAACCTGAAATTTGTGGCTCGGGACAAATACATCGATCCTCAATGGTTCGGTATCGAAAAAGGGAAAACCCAAAATCAGTACGGTTCATCGTTCGAAACGACTTTAAAATGGGAGTTTTTGTGGAATATGCACTGGAATTCGCGTTTCTTTTATTTTACCAATTATGATCGTATACAAATCGATTTTGAAAATAGTTTCGATTTTGTTTTGAACCGTTATTTTTCTACCCGTCTTTTTGTGCATTTACGTTATGACGACAGACAGCCCAAGAAAGAACGGAATACATATTTACAATTGAAAGAATTGCTGAGTTTCGGTTTTAATTATCGTTTTTGATGAATTTACCGGGTTGAGTTTTTATAGCCGTCTCTCATTACTGAAGTTATATGAAAGCGATGCGATTTAAAAGTCGTATTGTGTACTTAATTAATTGTCTGGCCATGAAACGGAATGTTATTACTTTTTTTGTCTTTTTATATGTTTTATTGTGTACCTCGCAGATGTGGGGTCAATGGAATAAAAAATCGAAAGAATGGTACGAACAGGTTTTTTATTCTCCGATTACATCGGTTGAACAGGCAAAAAGAATAATCGATAGTAAAGATCAGCTTTCAGAATTAGAAGGGATATGGAGACTCGAAAATAATATTTCGGTTTTGATCGAAAGAAATCCTGTTAACGGTATTGTTCCTGAAACGATAAAATACCGGATTGTTCTTTTGAATCCTCCCGGGAAAAAATTAGGACAATGGTGGGATTATCCGGGAAATACCGGTAAAAGATGGAAAAAAGGAACAATCGTAGGATTTATAGAGCCTACTGCGATACGTCATAAATATAAATTTATCGAATTATATAATTTCAATGATATTCAGTATTTATCGTCTACGGCAGTATATAATTTTCAGCGGTTTACCGTCCAGATGTATAAAAAACAAAATAAGCTTTTCGATTATCTTACCCGTGAATATCCTCAACCCAAAGAGGGAGTACATTCAGGAAAAGAGAAAGCTCCCGGAAGTTGGGAAGGCTCGGGGTATGCGTTAACGACCGACGGGTATATCGCTACCTGCGATCATGTTGTTGACGGGGCACGTCATCTATATGTGATGGGCATTAACGGGGATTATACACAAAGGTATAAAGCTATCGTCGTGACCACCGACAAGGAAAGCGATATCGCTATTATTCGCATAAAAGATTTTCGTTTCCCGGGTATAGATAGAGTGAATTATCATTTCAGGAATACCGAAGCTCTCGAAGGTGAAAGTTGTTTTGCTCTCGGATTTCCTATCTCAGACCGGCTGGGATACACGATTAAAGTAACAGAAGGAATTATCAGCGCTACAAATCATAATTTAGATTTTTATCAAATGTCGGTTCCTGTTACCTATGGTAGTAGTGGAGGTCCTGTTTTCGATCGCAATGGTATGCTCATCGGGCACACGAGTGCTGGATCAGGTGTTTTCACGGCTGCCAATTTTGCTTCTAAATCGACTGTCCTGTTAAAAATGGCCAAAAGTGTAGGGCTTAATCTTCCTGTAGATAAAATAAATAACGACACGACTCTTATCCTTCCTCAATTGGTTTCCAAACGTAAAATTAATACTTATCTTATCTTGGCCGATAATATCCGAGACGAGTCGGATGAGGAGGACGAAGTGCGCTCACCGCAAATTCCGTCGATAACGAGTTCAAATGTAGTACCGAAAGAAGAAACCGTATGGCAAAAACTCGAAGTCGGAAAATATGACGAAGTGGATGCGATTGTCGATAGTGTTTTACGACAGGACTCTAAAAATTCGGAGATGTTGTATCTGAGGGGATTGTGTCGTGCGGCAAGAGGACGTGTATCCGAGGCGTTGTTTGCTTATAATGAGGCCGCTAAGCAATATAAAAATTCTGATAAAATGTCATTATCCGATATTCTCAGAGAAAAAGCGAAAGTAGAGGCATCTCTCGAAATGTATGATATGGCTGAAAAGGATATTATTTCGGCAATCGATTTGGATAAAGAAGATGTGCGTTTGTATGCAGTATGGGGGTATATAAATTATTATAAAAAAGATTATCGTTTGGCTGTGGAGAAACTTTCTCAGGCGATTTCTATAGCTCAGGAAAAGGACGCTGATATGTATTATTACCGCGCTTTGTGTTGGTATAATTTACAAGAAATGAGCAAAGCTTGTGCCGATATGGGGATGGCTGCGGGTCTTGGAGATAAAGAAGCGGAAAAATGGATGAATGAAAATTGCAATCATTAAAATAGGCAGGGGAAATAAATTTATTTCCCCTGCCTATTTTAATGATATATTCCCGTTTGTTTATTATCGTAAATAATATTTGAAAGAACGGGAATGTCTTAGAAGCCGATATGTATGAATAAATCTATATTATTCAAATAAAAAGAATTGGGGTCGGCCGTAAATCCTGAAATCTTTAATCCCGTTACCTTCTTTACCCTCATCTGTTTTTATACGAATACTTTTTGCTTTATTTATTTCATGCGTATCTATTATAATGTGTAATGGAACTTGTTTTTTACCAGGATCAGCCTGCCATGAAGTTGTTAAATCATTGTCGTAGATATATTCCGCTTTCCCTTTGTCTGTTTGGTTATCGGCATATACCACACTCCATTTCGATTTATCGATAGCATTTCCGTTTTCATCGATCAGTTCTATTTCGGCGATATGAGCAAAGGGATCCTCTGCATTCTGATACGACAGTATTTCTATGCATAGATGCCTTAAAGTCTTTGTGCTTCCGAATGGAAATGTTTGCCAGTTATCTGTTTTATTACAAGAAGAAGACAGAATGATATCTCCTTTGTCGAGGATCGGCTTCTGTGAGTAAATTTCTTTCTTTTTCACTGGTAAATTGATGTCGGTTCCCAACTGATTCAATATGGGCTGGGATAATCCTTGTAACGAACGTTCTCCGTTGTCTTCTAAGGCAAAGACGATGATCTCGTTTTTACCTTTTTTCAGCCAGGGTGCAGGTAGGTATAAAGTTTGTTGCGGACCGATATTCCAGAATTTACCTAATGAATGACCGTTTACCCATACGGCACCTTTTCCCCATTTGCTCATATCGACAAAACAATCTCCTATTTTTTCGATAAAGAAAGTCCCTTTATGAAAAGCGGGTATCCCTTTTATCGGCTTGCCGTATTCGAGTTTCGAGACATTTTCCTTGTAAAGAGGTAATGACGTTATTTCCCAACCGGAAAGTTCCTCATCTCCCCACAATACATTATGGGTAATTCCTTTGCGATTATGTAAAATATCGGGACCGTAATTTATACGTCCGCTGTTTTCTACGATTATTTCGAGACGTGCCGGTACATGTTTTACTTCGAGTATTACGCTGTTTTGGTTATGCCTGCGATCAGCGCTGCCAACTTGTTTCCCATCGAGAAAAATAACTGCATAATCGCGAAGCTCGTTTAATTTCAGCTCGTTTTTACCGGTTTTGTTCAGCGTAATAGCATAATGTATATAACCGAAATCCTGTCCCATATCTTCCATGGTAAGGATATTTTCCGAGATTTTCGTATTTTTGAATATGGCGTTCAATGGTGCGCTCTTATCGAGTGTGATAGATGCGAACGAGGTGGTCGGATTATTCTTCGGTATATCAGGTAGTTTTTCTCCTTCGGGCAGATATTTTTCGATTACCTTTCTGAAAGCTATGTATTTAGGGGTAATATTCCCCCATTCTCCTAACGGTGCGTCATAATCGTAACTGGTAGGTTGAGGTTCGAAACCATTAGCGGTATTCGCGCCGTTAGTATACCAGAAATTAGTGCCTCCGTGAAACATATACATGCTTACCGAAATATTGTGGCTCAGCATCCAATCGAGTTGCTCTGCCGGTTTTTGATAATTTACCGCCGAATGAGGTTTACCCCATACATCGAACCAAGCCGGGTAAAATTCGGCCACGAAATAAGGTCCTCCCGGATGATATTTATCGATAATTTTGAAAATATCGTTTCCTAATACTCCGTTGACGGTCGCGAGAGTTCCGTCGATTTGGCCGTTGGGTAATTGTCCGCCGCCGTCGCAGGTGATCAGCGGAACATCGAATCCGGCATCTTTTATCATATCTCTTAAGTCGGCAAGATATTCTTTATCGTTGCCGTAAGAGCCGTATTCGTTTTCGACTTGTACCATAATGATATTCCCCCCTTTGGTTATCGTTTGTCGGGAAACCTCTTTGCCTAACCTTTTTATATAACGGTTGCAGGCATTCATAAATTTGGGGTCTTTGCTACGGTATATCATGCCCTTTTCCTCCAGCAGCCACCACGGGTACCCGCCGAAATCCCATTCGGCGCATACATACGGGCCGGGCCTTAATATTACGTATAATCCTTCTTCTTGCGCAATATGTAAAAATTCAGATAAATCGGCCTGTCCTTTAAAATCGAAAACTCCCGGTTGCTTTTCATGAAAGTTCCAGAAAACATACGTCGAGATCGTGTTTAGTCCCATGGCTTTTGCCCGTTTTAAACGATCTCTCCAGTATTCGTGCGGAATGCGTGAATAATGCATTTCGCCGCATATCAGTTGCACAGGCTTACCGTTCAGTACAAACTGGTGACCCTGAATGGTAAATGATTCTTGTGCCCGGTTTAATTGAAAAATGCCGAAGAGTAATAACAAAAAGATTATTTTTCTCATAGGGAAATAGTTTATTAAGTAAATATGATTTATGCAAAAATATATCTTTTAAAATAATAGAGCTAAAATTTATTATAAAATAACAACCTGAGTTTTTGTCTGTCTTAATACTTTATATAATTTTACACTACAAACATAATGGTTTATATTAGAGGATTAATTGCATATTTGATAATTCTATTTTAGATATGTCACTACAATTATTAATAGCGTTTCGGAGACTGATTCCGAGAAATTTATGATGAGAAAAACACAAAAAGATTTATTGAGGTACCTGACGATTAACAATGAAGATGAGAAATGGGTATCGATTATGGTTCGACCGATGAAAGCCGATAAATGATAATAATAAATTACGATACTGAAATGAAAAATCTGATCTTACTTTTATCTTTTCTGTTCTCTTTTTCCGCTGTTTATTCGGCAGAAGGCGCCGATTACCTTATTTCAACGCCTAACACGTCGTTGCTGGTGTCGGGCAAGAAGGGAGAAAGGCTTTTATTCAGGTATTACGGTACGAGAATAAATTCTCCGGCCGACGTTTATAACAGCGGCACGGCGATAGATATACAAGCGTATCCTTCATTCGGTATCGAGTGTGTGACCGAGCCGGCCGTACAAGTAACGCATGCCGACGGGAACATGTCGCTCGACCTCTATTTGGAAGATACCGTGAAAATAGCGGCGAAAGACGGTGAAACCTATATTTTTATTTTGAAAGATCCAAAATATCCTTTTACGGTAAAGCTGTGCTATAAGACATATAGCGGGACGGATGTCATCGAAGTATGGACCGAAATCTCACACCGTGAAAAGAAACCTGTGACGTTGTACAAGTTCGCTTCCGCTTTTTTGCCTGTGCGTCAGGGAGATCACTGGCTTACCCATTTGCACGGAAACTGGGCTTCCGAATCGTATCAGGAAGAAGAGAGGCTATTACCGGGAATGAAAATGCTGAAAAATAAAGACGGCGTGAGAAATTCTCAAACCGACAATCCTTCCTTTATGTTATCTGTCGATGGACATCCCCGGGAAGATGCCGGAGCGGTATTGGGCGGCTCATTGGCATGGAGCGGAAATTATGCATTGCGCTTCGATATAGATTATACCCGTACCACTCGTATTATTGCAGGTATCAACGAAGACGCATCATATTATAAATTGTCGCCGGGAGAGAATTTTGTAACCCCTCCGCTTGCGATTACATATAGTATAGAGGGTAAAGGTGGTGTAAGCCGCAATTTTCATCGGTGGGCCCGTAAATATAAGTTGGCTCACGGGGATAAAAACCGTGATATCTTGCTGAATAGTTGGGAAGGTGTATATTTTGACGTGAATCAGACCGTCATGGAACAGATGATGAAGGATTTTTCGGATATAGGCGGCGAATTATTCGTTATGGATGACGGGTGGTTCGGAAATAAATATCCGAGAAATAACGATACGAAGGGGTTGGGAGACTGGGAAGTTTGCCGGGAAAAATTGCCCGGCGGTATCGAAGGACTTATTGCTTCTGCCGATAAGAATCATATAAAATTCGGTATATGGATAGAACCGGAAATGATCAATACGCTAAGTGAATTGTATGAGAAACATCCCCACTGGATCATTTGTCAAGATAACCGGGAAGCGTTTAAAGGACGAGGGGGTACGCAACTCGTGTTGGATATGTCTAATCCCGAAGTACAGGATTTCGTCTTTGGTGTGGTGGATAAATTACTTACCGCGCACCCCGAAATAAAATATATAAAATGGGATGCCAATATGTCTTTGTTTAATTACGGATCTTCGTATCTCCCTCAAGATAAACAGTCGCATCTGTATATCGATTATCATCGGGGACTACTCGATGTACTCCAAAAGATACGATTTAAATATCCCGAAGTCGCAATGCAGGCTTGCGCCAGCGGTGGCGGACGGGTTAACTATGGCTTGTTGCCGTATTTCGACGAATTTTGGCCCAGTGACAATACCGACGCATTACAGCGTGTATACATTCAATGGGGATTTTCCGATTTTTATCCGGCTGTCGCTATGGCCTCTCATGTGAGTGCGGGCAGAAATCATCAGACCGGCCGTTCTATTCCTTTAAAATTTCGTTTCGATGTAGCGATGTCGGGCCGGTTGGGAATGGAGATGCAACCCGCAGACATGACGGCCGACGAAAAAGAATTTGCCCGCGAAGCCATAGCTTCGTATAAAATAATACGTCCGGTCGTGCAGCAGGGGGATCTTTACCGGTTGATATCGCCTTATGACCGAAAAGGGGTGTCTTCGCTCATGTATGTTACTCCGGAAAAAGATGAAGCCGTATTTTTTGCTTACAAGCTCGAGCATTTTTATAATCAGCCTGTTCCCCGTTTCAGAATGGCAGGTCTCGACCCGAATAGAAAATACAAGCTGGAAGAACTGAATCGGATAAGCGACGGTTTGCCTCAAGAAGGGATAGTAATAAGCGGGAAATATTTAATGGAAGAAGGAATCGATATTCCCCTTTATGGTGAATATTCCAGTAAAGTGATAAGAATTATATCCGTAAACTGATTCGATAAATAAAATGTTTTGTTCACGTCCCGGATGACATCTTCTGTTATCCGGGACGTGACCGCCCTTTTGTCCTCCTGAACGTAAGTGAAGGATCCCCGGAGAAGTGTATCAGAGATAATAGTGTCTGGTAAATTAATGTATTTTAAAATATTGTATCCTGTTTTCTATTAAAATTGTTTGTGCGATATTAAAATTTAATTACTTTTGCGCTTGAGTAAACAGCTAAATGGCCGACAATTT
>NZ_JANDHW010000014.1 GCF_024330105.1 Coprobacter tertius | reverse complement strand
GAATAGACACACAAGAGGTATTGTCGGCCGCGTCGACGAAATGGAATTTTCTCCCATTTAAACCGGGTTTGGTGGGAGGCCATTGCATCGGCGTAGATCCTTATTATCTGGCGCAGTGCGCACAACGCTACGGTTATAATCCGGAGCTCATTCTGTCTGGACGTCGGATGAATGACGGCATGGGCGAGTACGTTGCGAACCAGGTCATCAAACTAATGCTGAAAAAGGGGATACAAGTATTGCATTCCTCGATATTGGTATTGGGCTTTACGTTTAAAGAAAACTGTCCGGATGTACGGAATACGAAGGTAGTGGATATCGTACGTTCGTTAGAGGAATATCATCTTGATATTACGATTTACGATCCGTGGGCCAATGGAGAAATATCCTTAAAGGAGTATGGTCTTGAGTTGACGAATGAATTGCCAGAAGAAAAATACGATGCGGCGATACTGGCCGTGGCCCATAATGAATTTATGGGATTGGATCTGAACGGCCTTTTAAAATCGAAACATGTGATATACGATGTAAAAGGTATTTTAGATAAACAGTTAGTAGACGGAAGGTTGTAATGATCTATTGGTGCAACAGATAACTATTTATTATTAATGAATTTTTATAAAGCGAGTTTATTTAATTTATTGGCATCAGGATTTTTGAGCCTTATTAATATGATTATTGGAATTATTGAAGCTCGTATTTTGGGGCCTGAAGAATTAGGACGATTCCAGCTTTTCATCTCTACCCAAACGATCGTCGTTACAATATTTTCATTCGGGATAGGGCAAGCTAGCATATATTTTATAAATAAGTTAAAAATGCCGATAGAAGAATTATTGACGACTTCGATTAAATGTATAATTCCATTGGCTATTTTATCATCTTCTGCATTATTTGTTTTAATGCATTATTGGACAGAGTATTGGGGAGAAATTTATACTCCATTATTGTTATTATTTACGTTAGGAACCTTTTCTACATTATTTGTATTGGCGATGCGGCCGATTTTACTGGCAAAGTTACAAATTAAAAAAAATCAGTTTATACAATATATATCAAGTTTTTTTTTACTAATCGCAATAAGCCTTGTTTTTTATAACTATAAAAGCATATCAGTTGATATACTTTTAGCTTTAATAGGCGTGGCTAATTTTGTTGCTGCATGTATATTATTTTATTTTTTTAGAAAGATATTTAATATTAATAAAAAAATAAATTTCGTATTATTTAAACGTCTTGTTGTATTAGGAATTAAATTATCCGGCAATAATATTGCTATGATATTATTGACCAGTACACCTTTGTATTTTATTTCATGGATGATTAATAAAGAGAGTGTCGGGTATTTTTCACGAGCGACTTCGATTTTGGTTATGGCAACTTTTATCTGTACATCGATAGGTCCTCTTTTATATGCGAAATGGACAATGGTTTCCGAATTTGAAATGAGAATTCTTGTAAAAAAAGCAGCGGGTGTATTCATGCTCATTAATTTGGGAGTAGGGGCGATTATTTTCTTTTTTGCCCCCTCTATAGTCAATTTATTGTATGGTGAAGCTTATACAGAAACAATTCCTCTCGTCCGTATATTGTCGTTATCTTTAGTTTTTATCGGGGTAAAAGAAATAAATTACAATATTCTGGTTTCCTTAGGAAAGGCACATTTGATTTTTAAAAATTTAATGATATCATTTGTATTATTGATAATATTATTGTTTTTGTTTATCCCATTTGGACTCAAAGGCTCTGTTTGGTCGGTAGTAATAAGTACGATAATTACGACTTTCATGTTGAGCTTGGATTCAAAGAAAGTCTCCATAATTAAAATAAAAGATTTTTTTTATCTCATGAATTATTCTGAAATGATGATGATGCTAAATAAAATAATTAAATAAGTATATGAAGAATTTTTATTTGAAAATAAGAAAATCAATATCAAATCTATATCATTCTGAGGAAATAATAAGTCGAAATATTATTATTCAGAAATTAAAATATTTGGCTATTTCATCACAATCATCGGGTATTAGTAGTAATATTTATGCAGATAAGCCGTTGATTATTTCTTTAACGAGTTATGGTAAAAAGATATATGATGTTTATTTGACTATTGAGTCGTTATTAAATCAGACTGTAAAACCCAATAAAATTATATTATGGTTATCACGAGATGAATTTTCTTCTCAGAATTTACCGGTATCATTAAAAATGCAAGAAAAAAGGGGATTGGAAATCAAACTTTGGGATGATTTACGTTCTTATAAAAAAATAATTCCTACGTTATTTCAATATCCTGATTATTTGATTATAACAGTTGATGATGACATTATTTATCCCTTTGATTTGGTTGAAAGTTTTTTAAATTCTTATCGGCATAATCCTAATAAAATATATTGTTTTAAAGCTCATCCTATTTTATATGGAAGTAACAATACTGTTCTTCCCTATACTGAATGGGTGAAAATTGAAAGTAAGAATAGTTCCTTATATAATCTACCTATTGGAGTTTTTGGCGTTTTATATCCTGCAAATTGTTTTCATGAAGATGTTACAAAATGTAATATTTTTTTAGATTTGGCTCCTTATGCAGATGATATATGGCTTAAAACGATGTCTCTTTTAAAGGGAATAGAATGTGAAGTAATTAGCAATTATTCGCAAATAGGCAATCCATTTATCTCGATTGATAATAGGATGGAAAAAAGTTTAGCTCGTATAAATGTTGATGCCGGCTATAATGATATTCAAATTAAGAAAATATTTGAGAAGTATCATATAGATGATATATTAAAAAATAAGTGATGAAAAATGTCTGTAAAGTAATAACAGGAAATGAACATGGCGGAGCTGCAATGTCCTCAGAACTTTTAATCGATAGTTTATATCAGAGCCAAGATGTTTTATTAATGATAATATGTTTGTGTAATGGTGAATTTGCAAAAAAGTTAAAAAAGAAATACGATAATTCCGTAATTATTCTTCAAGATAAAGAACCTCCCATAATAGGAAATAAGAATTTAATTATTCGCAGTTATAACTATTCTCGATTGATTTTATGGTATATAAAAGTATGTATTTTATTTGAAAAAGTATATTTGAAAAAGGCCTTTAAGAATATACATACCACTAATAATTATGCTTTATTAGTGTGTTGTGTATGTGGTTTTTTTAATTCTTATAATTTGATTACACATTGGAGATGTGTCGGAGGATTTAGCCCTATTATAGATTTATTAATTAAAAGAGTAAATGTATTTATTTGTATAAGTAATGCGGTCAAATTTTCATTTCCTTCTAATTTGCAGGGAAAATGTAAAGTAATTTATGATGGACTTGAAATTAATAAATTAGAAAGAGAGGGGGATTTATCAAAGGGAAAGTTAAGAAGTTATTTGAAAATATGTGATAAAAAAAGTATATTCGGCACTATTGGAACTTTTTCTGATATTAAATGTCATAATCTTTTGATCGAAACTTGTCGATTACTAAATGAACATGGATATAGAGGTTTATATCATTGTGTATTAATAGGATCTACCCCTAATGAATATTGTAAACAATATTTACAGTATTTAAAAAATAAAGTGTATGAATATAATCTTAAAGAAAATATTTCATTTGTTTTCGATTACGAAATAGATAAACCATCGTACATCATTTCAGATTTTGATTTTTTTGTAGGATCTACTTGGTTTGGAGGTAGAGGTGAAGGATTTGGGCTAGTATATGTCGAAGCTATGGCACAAGCTTTACCCTTAATTGCTATTGCGGTAGGTGCTGCTAAAGAGCTTATAACATCTGAAATTGGAATACTTACAAAAACAAATTCCCCTGAAGAATTAGAAAAAGTGATTATTAAATTTTTTAAAAACCCTGATCTGTTGAATAAAATGAGCATACAGTCACGAAAAAAAGCATCGTTATTTGATATTAAAAATACTATAAATAGTTGCATAAATATATATGTATAGGTTAATTTTTTACGCTACAATACCTGTTATATTTTTATATCCTCATGCTCTATTCTATCAAGGATATTGGAATTACATATATATATTATTTTGTTTTTTCTTTTTTTTGCTAACACGAGTAAATGGGAAAATATCATTTAATTATACTGCTGTAAAATTCTTTGGTGGAATATTTTTTGTAAATCTATTAGCAAATATAATTTCATTATCATTAGGATATATTGATGTGGAAATTTTCGCACAAGGAAATATTGTTCAATTATGTAATTTATTATTAAGTATTGTAATTTGTAATACTAAAAAATATATTAATAGTTGGTTTAAGGTTTTTTATTGGACAATAATTGTTGTCGTTTTTCTGATTTTTATCGACGGTCTGTTTTCACCCGTTTGGCTGGATAAAATATATCATGCTAAAAGCAATTTAGAATATGCCAATACACAGTATTATAGAGCTACCGGATCTTTATTAAGTCCTAATATGGCGGGTTTCTTTTCAGCCATGTTAGTATTTTATTTTTTTGTAAAAATTAAATACAAGAGTATTCATAAGTATGAATATATTTTTTTATTAATTTCTGTTTTTGCGCTGATTATGACGGCCAGTAGGACAGCGATGCTTGGCCTATTTATTGTATATATTTTTTACAGTATTAAAGAAGGAATAAATCTGAAGTGGATAGCCGTCGCTTTTATGTTATTTGGAATTATTATTTATTGGGGTGGAGATTTATTGGGAAATTATTTTGAGAATTTATCTTATCGAAATGAACAATTTGAAAAGGGTTATTTTGCCGGTACAGGAAGGTTGGTAACAATACTATCTGCTTTAAAATATAAATTCGATTTTAGATGTCTTTTTTTTGGAATTGGTTCAGGTGAATATTCTGTTGTAGAAAGTACATCTTTTTCATTAGCTCATAATGGTTTTCTTTCGATATTTTTACCTTTTGGCATTCTGGGATTAATGCTTTATTATTATGTCTTTTATAAAGAAATTAAATTTTATTATCAAAAAAAAAATAATAGTAGATATTTTATACAAGAGTATAGTTTTTTCGTATATCTATTTATTGTATTTACATTGGGGACATTCATTACCGCGGATACATCAGTTAATTTTTATTGGTTATTTTTATTTGTGTGCATATCGTCATTTGTAGATTGTTACAAGTCAGAAATAAGTGTAAAAGCAAAAATTTAAAATGAATCTTTATTTTGCCACCGAGGCTCGTTTTATAAAGCGAAGTAACGGAAATATATATAGCCAAAGTGAAAGTTTTTCCGATTCGTTATGGGTACGTTATCTTTCGGTTTACGATCAGATATATGTAATAGCCAGAGTATCGGTCGATGATAAAATAGGAGTGAATGAAAAGTTTCGGATTTCAGATGAGAGAGTCCATTTTATTGAAATACCTTATTATGTTGGGCCTGTACAATATCTAAAAGTTGCATATAAAATACGAAAGGTGTTAGATAAATGTTGCTTGCCGGGGTCGGCTTATATATGTAGGGTTCCTGGTCAGATCGGTAGTTTGGTTTCTTCTTGTCTGAAAAGAAAAAATATTTCATATGGTGCAGAGGTCGTAGGTGATCCTTGGGATGTTTTTGCACCCGGTGCATTTAACCATCCTATGAGATGTGTACTTAGATATATCGGACGGAGGCAGTTGAAACGTGTTGTGAGAAATGCTTCGGCGGTTTTATATGTAACAAAAAACAGTTTACAAAAACGTTACCGGGCAAATCGGAATTCTTTTACCGTTGTAGCTTCAAACGTCCGTATAGAGAATGACTCTATTGCTTTGCAAACGAAGAAGATAGATGCCGGGAAATGTTGCGAGTTGATTTCGGTAGGGTCGTTAGAGCAAATGTATAAATCTCCCGACATTGTTTTAAAAGCAGTTTCCATTTTAAGAGAAAAAAATATAAACTGTCGTCTTACCTGGTTGGGTGGAGGACGGTATCAACCTTCTATGGAAGAGCTGGCTAAAGATATGAAAATTTCAGAATACGTAGATTTCAGAGGGGACGTATCTTCGGCTGAAGTACGAGATACTTTACATCGGTCGGATATATTTATTTTGGCTTCGAAGACTGAGGGCTTGCCCCGGGCGGTAATTGAAGCGATGGCTTGCGGATTACCATGTATAGGAACTAAAGTAGGAGGTATCCCCGAGTTATTAGACAAAGACGTTTTAGTTGAAGTTAATGATGCCGAGGGTTTAGCAGATAAAGTTATTCAAATGTTACAAGATGCCTCTTTTGCTAATGAACAGGCGAATCGGAATCTCGAAGAAGCCCGGAAATATAAAGATTCGGTATTGTCAAAACGCAGAGAAGCGTTTTATAAAGAACTTATTCGTATATCGGAATGAAAGTTTTACATCTTGTGAAAACTTCCGACGGTGCCGGTTGGGCACTCCGTCAGATGAAAGAACTGGTAAAATCCGGTGTAGAGGTACATGTAGCGATGCCGGGAAACGGTTTCTGGATGCCTGAATACATATCGGCCGGTATTACAGTTCATGAAATGAATTTCAGTCTTAAGCACATATATACGTCATGTAAGCAGTTAAGAAAGATCGTGAAAGAAGTTTCGCCCGATATTATACACAGCCACTTTGTTCTGACAACACTCATTATGCGTTTGGCATTGCGAAACGATTCGAGACCGAGAATATTTCAGGTTCCGGGACCCCTACATCTCGAAAATTGGTTTTTTAGAAATCTGGACATATATATTGCCCGTAAAAATGATTTTTGGGTAGGTAGTTGTAAATGGACGAATAAACGGTATGCAGCGAGCGGAGTTTCGGGGGATAGAATCTTTTTATCTTATTATGGTGGAGAACTTAAAAAGATGGCGAGTCGAAAGCCTGAAATTCCCCATAAAATCAGAACGGAATTGAATTTAGGGAAAGACGCGATAATTATCGGTATGGTTGCCTATATGTATGCCCCTAAAAGATATTTGGGCCAAACCCGGGGATTGAAAGGTCATGAAGATTTTATAGATGCTATTGCGATTGTTTCCGCTAAATATCCTCAGGTATATGGAGTCTGTATAGGAGGGGCATGGGGAAATGCCCGAAAATATGAACGACAAGTAATAGATTACGCTCGTAAAAAGACCGATCAAGTCTATTTCATGGGAACAAGGACCGATGTTCCCGACCTGTATTCCGATATGTTCTGTGTGGTACATCCTTCGTTAAGTGAAAATTTAGGGGGAGCAGGCGAGTCTTTGACTTTAGGTGTTCCCACGATTGCGACGGATACCGGAGGATTCCCGGATATCGTTATCGATGGAGAAACAGGCATATTGGTTCCTGCTCATTCACCTAAGGCTATTGCCGGCGCTATAATCGATTTTATCGAAGGGAAATATGATCTTAAAAAAATGTCTCAGCAAGGCATTCGATTAATGACCGAAACATTTGATTTGCAGCATACAACTTCTTCATTGATAAAAATTTATAACCAGTTGATACGTTAAATGTATTGCCGATTTTTAAAACGTTTATTTGATTTTTTTATTTCTTTTCTCGTTCTTATTTTAATATCTCCTTTGCTGTTGATCGTAACGGTGGCATTGTATTTTATAAATAAAGGGGCAGGAGTTTTTTTCTGTCAGGAAAGGCCCGGGAAAAACGGAAAAATATTTAAAGTGATAAAATTTAAAACAATGACCGATGAGCGGGATCCGGATGGGAATTTATTACCGGACGAAAAACGGTTGACAAAAGTCGGTCGGTTTGTACGTTCTACCTCGATAGACGAATTACCGCAATTGATTAATGTACTGAAAGGAGATATGTCTTTGATTGGTCCACGTCCTCTTTTGGTACAATATTTACCTTTATACAATAGCGAACAGGCCCGTCGTCATGAAGTAAGGCCCGGTATTACGGGGTGGGCCCAGGTGAACGGGCGCAACGCAATTTCTTGGTCGAAGAAATTCGAACTCGACGTTTGGTATGTAGACCATTGTTCCTTTTTTATAGATTTAAAGGTTGTTTTTCTGACTATAAAAAAAGTTTTTCTTCGGGAAGGAATTTCATCAGAGACGTCGGCAACAATGGAAGGTTTTACTGGAAATAATTGAATGTAATATAAATTGATATGAAAATAAATCTCATAGAATATTTTGAAAGAACAGTGGTTTCTAATCCAGGAAAGATCGCTGTGAAAGAGAAAGAAAAAGAAATATCGTTTGGAAATTTACAGTTTGACGCTAAATTTTTAGCCAAAGAAATCATAACTAAAGGCAACTGTATAAAGAAACCTGTTGCCGTATATCTTAATAAAAGTATCGAAAGTGTCTGTGCCGATCTGGCAATTATTTATTCGGGCAATTTTTATATGAATCTCGATATAAAGACACCGACAGAACGAATAAAGAACATTCTGGATCTGATACAACCGGCTGTATTGATAACGAATAATCAGTATTTTAAAAACATCATGTCGGTAATTCCTGATACCGTTACCGTAATTAATTTAGACGAGACCGAATTTGGTATTTTAGAAGATGATCATCTCATTTGGCAGCGTTTGGCTACACTTATCGATACCGATCCGTTGTGTATTATCAACACTTCCGGTTCTACCGGTACGCCTAAAGGCGTAGTGTTGAATCACCGGAGTTTTTTCGATTTTACCGAGTGGGCACTCGATGTATTTAAGTTTTCTGATAATGAAATAATCGGATCTTTGTCTCCTTTGGTATTTGATATATACAGTTTCGAGTTATGTATGATGATGGCGAAAGGCAGTACGATTGTCGTTATACCTGAACATCTTTCGGCTTTTCCGGCATCGATATTGAAAATATTGGAACAGGAAAAAGTAACTTTCCTGTTTTGGGTTCCCACCATTATGGTGAATATAGCTAATATGGATCTGTTATCTCAAATAAAACTGCCTCACCTAAAGATTGTATGGTTTGCCGGAGAAGTGTTTCCTACCAAACAATTCAATTATTGGCGCAAACAATTATCTCATACTTTATTTGCAAATCTTTACGGCCCGATAGAAATAACTTTAGATTGTACGTATTTCATTGTAGATCGTGAAATTAAAGATGAAGAGCCTATTCCCATCGGTTATCCGTGCCGTAATACCGATATTATTATACTCGATGAAAATGATAAGAAAATTGTAAAAGCGAACGAAGAAGGAGAATTGTGTGTAAGGGGCTCTTCTTTAGCCATGGGATATTATAATAATGCGGAAAAAACGGCCGCGGCTTTTGTTCAAAACCCTTTAAATAAATCTTATCCCGAAATTATTTACCGAACGGGAGATATCGTATATGTAAATGAACGGGGAGAAATCGTATTCAAAGGCAGAAAAGATAGTCTGGTAAAACATATGGGATACCGAACCGAATTGGGTGAGATCGAGCATATAATAATCAATAAGCTCAAACTCGTAAAAAACGGATGTGTCGTTTATAATTTCGGGAAAAAGGAAATTACGCTTTTTTATGAATCTGAAACCGAAATTTCTCCTGCAGAATTCAGAGTAAAAGTAGCGAAGGAATTACCCAAATATATGTTGCCGACCGTGTATCATCGGCTCGATGAGTTACAACGCAATACAAATGGTAAAATAGATCGATTATATTATAATAAACTGGTAAATGAATGATGATAAAGAATCGGATTCTTAAAATTGTTTTTTGGGGAGAAGATGCTTTTAGTAATGTTGTTTTAAATTCTCTCGTTCAAGCAGGTCATGATGTTAAAATGGTCGTGTCTCCATTGTATAATAATTTAGTATATAAAAAGCTGGAATATACATGCCATAAAAATCGAATACCTTATTACCGTTTTAAGGATATAAATTCGAAGGAAGTTGTTGATTTATTGAAATCTTTCGAACCGGATATTTGCGTAATCGCTCATTTTCAGCGATTGATTAAAGGAGAGTTATTAAATATTCCGAAAAAGGGGTTTATTAATCTTCATCCTTCGTTGTTGCCTGATTATCGTGGAATGTCTCCGCAACATTGGCCTATTATCAACGGAGAAAAGGAATCTGGAGTTACAGTTCATTACGTAGATTCGGGTGTGGATACCGGGGATATTATCATTCAGGAAAAATTTTCATTAAATGAAAACGATTATGTATCTGATTTACAAAATAAGTGGATAAAGATATATGATCATATTATGATAGATGCCATTAATCGGATTATGGATAATTCCCCTGTAATTGTTCAACGACATTTGGCGGGACGTTATTACGGGAAATTACGTAGTGAAGAGTGTATTATTAAAAAAGATATTACAATACGAGAAGCATATAATCTGATAAGAGGGGTTTCAATGCCATATCAAGGAGCGCAAATGGATAATGTAATAATCTGGAAAGCGCATCCTGTTGACAAGGAATATAATGATATTATCCATAATTCAGAATATCCAGTAGGAGTATATATAAATTCGGAAAAAGGAAATTTTTTACGATTAAAAGATGGTGTATTAATAATTGACAAGTATAAAATATTATGAAAGAAGAAATCATTGCTATACTCAACGAACTCCGTCCGGAATTTGATTTTAGCGAAACGGTGGATTTTATAGAATCGGGAATGCTCGATTCTTTTGATGTAATAAATCTGGTAAACGAATTGGATAATCGTTTTGGTATATCTATAGATGGTATCGACGTATTACCTGAAAATTTTTCATCGGTAGAAAGTATTATGGGTTTGTTGCGTAAAAACGGGGTTGAATAAATTATGGATTTGCTTTTTAAAAATAAACAGATCACGGGCATACTTACTGTGTTACCTGAAAAAGAAGTGTTATTCGAGGATGAAATGGATAATTATAATTTCTCCCGGATAAAATCTTTGAAACTGAAAATGACGATGGGATATAATAAACACCGTGTCGTGGAAGAGGGTGTTTGTGTATCTGATTTATGCTGCCATGGCCTGAATTATCTATTCGAAAAAGGGAAATTACAAAAAGACGAGATCGATGCTTTGTTGCTGGTAACACAATCACCGGATCATTTTATGCCGCCTACCAGTAATATTATACAGGGTAAACTGGGGCTGAAAACCGATATGATTTGTATGGACATCAATCAGGGATGTGCCGGTTTTATCATCGGCCTGATAGAGGCATTCTTATTATTGGAACAGGCGTCGATAAAGAAAGTCGTTTTATTGAATGCCGATGTAATCAGTCGAAAAGTCTCGAAACGGGATCGAAACAGCAATCCACTGATCGGAGACGGAGCATCGGTTACAATAGTAGAGAAAAGTAATAACGATAATATTATTTACGGGAATATACAAATGGACGGAACTCATGCAGATGCCTTGCTTATTCCGGCTGGAGGTTTCCGAGAACCGTCTACAGAGAGAACGGCCATGATGGAAGAGGATGCGAACGGAAATTTTCGTTCGAAAGATAATCTGATCATGAAGGGAGACGAGGTATTTAATTTCGTTCAGACTGAAGTACCTCCTATGATCGAGTCGTTATTAAAAAATGCTTCTGTAACTAAAGAAGATGTAGATTATTATATGTTTCATCAACCTAATCGTTTTATGTTACAGAAATTAGCGGATAAAATAGGAGTTCCCAGAGAAAAGATGCCTAATAATATTGTTGAGAATTTCGGAAATGCCAGTGGAGTTTCCATACCTACAAATATTACTTATAATTTGGGTGAACGATTGGAAAAAGAAAAAATGAAACTTTGTGTTTCCGGTTTTGGGGTAGGCCTCACATGGGGTAGTTTATTGATGGATGTTGGAAATTTAAATTTTTGTGAACAAATAAATTATTGAATTATGGAAAATTATCTCGAACAAATAGCAGAACTATTGGAAGAAGAAAAAGTAACAATGGAAGATGAATTGAAATCGTTTGATGCATGGGATTCTCTGACGATTTTATCGATTATTGCCTTTGCCGATGAAAATTATAAAGTAACGCTGAATGCAAAGGAAATAAATAATGCCCAAACGGTGGGGGGATTAAAAGAATTAATCGATTCAAAACGCGAAGCTTAAGTTATGGAATCGGATTTACTAGATCTGACGAGCCGTTCGTATTTGATCACAGGGGCAGCTTCGGGAATGGGACGAGCGGCAAGCATTCTTCTGTCTAAAAAAGGAGCACGTCTAATTCTGGTAGATATCAATAGTGACGGACTGGCGGTTACTCGTGAAAGATGTGCCGGAGATACGATAGTGTTGAATCTCGATTTATCGGTTCCCGAATTATTTAAAGAAAAAATAGGAAAGATAATAGAATCTTTCGGAAAGATAAACGGTATTGTGCATTGTGCCGGTTTGCCTTATATATCACCATTAAAGACCGTTAATTCAGACACATGTGATAAAATTTATAAAATAAATACATATGCCGCAGTAGAATTGGCCAAGATATTTATTAGTAAAAAAGTATATGCCGGTGAATACGGTTCGATTGTATTTATATCGTCGGTATATGGATTGGTCGGCTCTGCGGCAAATGTTGGCTATGCTTTGTCGAAAGGTGGAATACAAGCAGTCACAAAAGCCTTAGCAATAGAATTGGCTCCTAAAAGGATACGTGTAAATTGTATCGCTCCGGGATTTATTAAAACCAACATGATGGAGAACATCACCTCTTCTTTTACGGAGGATTATACCGAACGTCTCGAATCTTTGCACCCTCTCGGGTTAGGAGAAGCAGATGATGTAGCAAATGCGATTCTTTATTTGTTATCGGATATGTCTAAATGGGTAACCGGTTCGATTTTAAGTGTAGATGGCGGTTTTACCGCTCAATAATATAAAATATGAATAATAAACCATACGTATTAGTAACCGGATCTTCATCGGGCATCGGGAAATCGATCGCTATCCAATTATCTAACGAATATAATGTCGTTTTACATGGAAGAAACCGAGAAAGACTGGTCGATGTAAGAGAAGAGTGTAATAAAAATAACCGGCATTTTATTTGGGAGTGTGATTTGAATGAAATTCATTCGGTAGAGGAAAACCTGAAAAATTTTCTAGCTTCGAATGGCATTGAAATTTCATTTTATGTGCATTCTGCCGGATTTATGAAAATGTTGCCCCTGAAAATGCAAAGTGTAGATAATTTGCAGATGACTTTTACTACCAACGTATTTTCGGCATCTTTAATAACCAAGTGTCTTATATCGAAGAAGATAAATAAAAATTCGTTGAAAAGCGTAGTTTTTATTTCGAGTAATATCAGTAATCGGGGAGCAAAAGCTTTTAGCAGCTATGCAGCTTCTAAAGGGGCCTTAGATTCGTTGATGCGTTGTCTGGCCGTAGAATTAGCACCACAGGTAAGACTTAACTCCGTCTTACCCGGTGCGGTGCAAACCGAAATGACAAAAGATATTTTCAACGATAAAGAAGTAGCGGAACGTATGTCTGCGACCTATCCGCTAGGCATCGGTTATGCAACCGATATCGCCGATGTCGTTGCTTTTCTTTTATCTGATAATGCCCGTTGGATTACCGGACAGCAATTAACGGTAGACGGGGGACGTACAATAGATATTACCGGATAACTGATGCTATTATCTATTTTTAAAATAGAGAATGTTCCTATCGACTCTAATTGTTATGTCTTGTATGATAAAAGAGACATCGACAAATGTATTGTGGTTGATCCTGGAAGTGAAAATTGTCGTGAATTGGAACTGTATCTGAATAAATTGTCTCTTACCCCGGAATATATTATTTTGACTCATGAGCATTTCGATCATATTTGGGGTTGCAATTATTTGATAAAAAAATATAAAAGTAAGATTATTACCTCTCAAAAATGTTCTTTGGCAATACATGACGCCAAACGTAATCTCTCGTTATTTTATGATCAGAAAGGATTTGAGGTTTCTTTGGCCGATATTGTATTAGAGGGGATAGAATATAATTTTATATGGAGAGGATATAAGTTGCAATTTTTTCCGGCCCAGGGGCATACAGCCGCCGGAATCTGTTTTTCGGTAGGTAAATATTTATTTACGGGAGATTCACTCATAAAAGATACTCGAACGGTAACAAAATTGTATTCCGGTTCTAAGCAAGAACTTATAAGTACAATAAATAGGATTAAAATGATGAAGGGAGAGGGGATAGTCATCTGTCCCGGACATGGGGATATGTTCGATCTCGATACATATAATTTAGAAAAAGCATTATGAAAACTAAAATAGTGATTTTCGGTACGGGTGCTGTTGCAGCAGAATTAACATCTTATCTCGAAGATAGTACTTGGGGAGAAATGGCCGGAATAGAGATAAAAGGATATGTAGCATCGGATGATGCCGGACCGGTTAACTGGAAAAATTATCGGCTTAACAAACCTTATTTAGGGTTATTAGATGATTATAAAATCGAGGAAGAAGATTATTTCGTACTGGCTTTGGGAAATAGTGCGGTTAAACGCAGACTGGTAAAAAACATTAAAGAAAGAGGCGGTAAATTTATAACGTTAGTACACCCGACTGCAGTGATAGCCCGAACAGCATCGATCGGAGAGGGGAATATCATTTCACCATTTGTCATGATCGGGCCGAATGTAAAACTGGGTAACTATAACCTGATCACCTCTCAAAGTGCTATAAGCCATGATTCGCGAATCGGGGATTATAATTTTTTTGCTACTTCACTGTTATGCGGATATACGCAAGTAGGAGACGATAATTATATCGGAATAAAAGCGACCTTAATTCCCGATATAGTGATCGGAAGCCGAAATAAAATACAGGCAGGAATGATTGTAGATAAAAATATCGGCGATGATTCTACTCTTTTCTATCGATATAAAGAAAAAATACTGGCAATTCCGAAAACGGAATTATAATGTTAATTCGAATTATTTATGAAACAGCGTATTTATCTATCTCTTGCACACATGGGCGGACGAGAGCAAGACTTTATACAAGAGGCTTTCGATACGAATTGGGTCGTACCGTTGGGTCCGAATGTAGATGGTTTTGAAAAAGACCTGTCGACCTATTTGGGGGAAGACCGGCATGTGGTAGCGTTGAGCGCGGGAACCGCCGCGATTCACTTGGGTTTGGTAGCGTTGGGGGTACAGTCGGGCGACGAGGTAATATGCCAGTCGTTTACGTTTGCCGCCACAGCCAATCCGATCGTTTATCAGGGAGCCGTCCCGGTTTTTGTAGACAGTGAGCCAGAGACATGGAATATGTCACCGGGTTTACTGGAAGAAGCGATAAAAGACCGTATTGCCCGAACGGGAAAGAAACCTAAAGCGATTATACCGGTTCATTTGTACGGTATGCCGGCACGGATGGATGAAATAGGATCGATCGCCGCGACATACGGGATTCCGGTATTGGAAGACGCAGCCGAGGCTTTGGGTTCGGAATACCGAGGGCGTAAGTGTGGCACCTTCGGAGAATACGGAGCGTTGTCGTTTAACGGGAATAAAATGATAACGACCTCGGGCGGGGGAGCTTTGGTTTGCCGTACCGAAGAGGAGGCCGGTGCGATAAAATACTATGCGACGCAGGCACGGGAACCGGCGCCGCATTATCAGCATACCCGTATCGGTTATAATTACCGGATGAGCAATATCTGTGCGGGCATCGGTCGGGGCCAGATGCAGGTATTGGAAGAACATATTCACCGTCGTCGCTCGATTCACGGTTTATATACCCGTTTGTTTGAGGATCAGGCTGGCATTAGGGTAATGGATAATTACTCAGGGGATTACGATTCGAATTTCTGGTTGAGTTGTATTCTTATCGATGAGTTACAGGCGGGAATCAGCCGGGAAACCGTTCGTCGGAAATTGGAGGCAGAAAATATAGAGACACGTCCCTTATGGAAACCGATGCATTTACAGCCGGTATTTAAAGAATGTCCGAGATATATAGACGGTACCAGCGAGGGATTGTTCGATATCGGTTTATGTCTTCCCTCGGGATCGTCGTTGGGTGATGATGATATTATCCGGGTTGCGGAACTTATAAAATCGATGTGTCGGTAAAAAGACCAGAATAGTAGAAATAAAAATCGGAATCATTATCTAAATTAATGATTCCGATTTTTTATTATGATTAGAACAATCCGGTCTATATTCTTTGTTTAAATAATGTATATTTGCATTAAACACTGAAGATCGGCATGAAAGAAAATCGTATTGAACGAGAAAAGAGAATTATAAGCAAAATGATTACCCTTTTTTGTTTAAAAAAAGAAGGGAATTCGGTTATGTGTTCTATGTGTCTCGAACTGCAACGATATGCTCATGATCGTTTGTCTCATTGTCCGTTAGGAGATCGAAAAAGCTCCTGCAAAAATTGTAAAATACATTGTTATAATCCGGTAATGAGAGAAAAAATGAAAGAGGTAATGCGCTTTTCGGGACCCAGAATGATATTTTATGCACCGCTGGATACGATTTGGCATTTAATACATTAAAAAATGAAACGGATAGTAATAATCGGGGCAACTTCAGGCATTGGTAGAGAAGTCGCAAAATTATACATACAAAAGGGTTACAGAGTCGGAATAGCGGGGAGACGCTTGCCTCTGTTGGAGGATTTGCAGTCTCTGAATCCCGCTAATATCGTAATCGAGGCAATGGATATAACATTGAATGACGCGACGAATAAATTAACGGCTTTGATAGATAAATTAGGGGGGATGGATTTATTTTTGCTGAGTTCAGGAATCGGATTTCAAAATTACGATCTGCATTTAGAGATCGAATTGAATACTGC
Organism: Coprobacter tertius; assembly: GCF_024330105.1. Classification (NCBI taxonomy): domain Bacteria; kingdom Pseudomonadati; phylum Bacteroidota; class Bacteroidia; order Bacteroidales; family Barnesiellaceae; genus Coprobacter; species Coprobacter tertius. The sequence continues at coordinate 62,552 of NZ_JANDHW010000014.1, read as the reverse complement.
TTGTACCAATGTAGATGGATTTATGCGTATGGTCATATCTGCTTATCATTATTTTTGTAAACAAGGATATGGTCATCTGGCGGTTATTAGTTCTATTGCCGGAACAAAAGGTCTTGGAATTGCACCGGCATATTCTGCGACAAAACGATTTCAGAATATTTATCTTCAAGCTCTTTCTCAATTAGCTCATATGCAACACAAAAATGTGTATTTTACTGATATACGACCCGGTTTTGTGTCTACAGACTTGTTAAAAGACGGTAACTATCCTTTTTTAATGAGTCCATCAAAAGTGGCTCGGCAAATAGAAAAGGCGATAAAGCAGAAAAAGCGGGTCGTTGTTATCGATTGGCGCTATAAGATTCTTGTTTTTTTCTGGCGTTTGATTCCTTCTTGTTTGTGGAGGATTCTTCCAATAAAAACAAAATAAAATCTTTGATTCTGCGAATAAATTATATAGTTGAACATAAAATTGGTAATTATGATAGAAGCTCCTGAAGCCTTGGTTTTGGCCCGTCAAATGAATAAAGTATTAATGGGAAAAAAGATCACCGATGTAATCGGAGGAAATAGCCCACATAAGTTTGCATGGTATAACGGTCGCCCTGAAGATTATGTGGGAAGGTTATTGGGGAAAACAGTCGATCGGGTTTGTGCGAAAGGAGGAATGGTTGAAATTAGTGTTGCTGATGCCATTTTACTTTTTACCGATGGAGTGAATTTCCGTTATTTGTTACCGGGCGAAAAATTACCGGAGAAATACCAGTTGCTCATCGGATTCGATGATTTTAGTTGTTTAACGGCCTCTGTACGTATGTATGGCGGACTAATTTGTTTTATAAAGGGCGAGAAAGATATCCCTTTCGCAGAGTATTATCGGTGCGCTTCGGAGAAGCCGCAAGTGTTATCGGATAATTTCGATGAAAATTACTTTCGACGACTGATAACCGATGAAAATGTTCAGGATAAAAGTGTAAAAGCTTTTTTGGCAACCAATCAGACGATTCCTGGATTAGGTAACGGTGTATTGCAGGATATTCTTTATAATGCCGGTATTCATCCAAAATCGAAATTACGTGATATTTCTGAGCCGAGGAGAGATTTGTTATACAAATCGGTAAAAACGACATTAACTGAAATGTTTCTTTCGGGAGGCCGTAATACTGAAACAGATATATTGGGAAAAAGAGGAAAATATATTTCTTATTTATCAAAAGATACAGTGGGTAAGGAATGTCCCCGATGTGGTGAAATCATTCGTAAAGAATCTTATATGGGAGGAAGTATATATTATTGTTCTGGTTGTCAACAATGATGAATATTACCGATTTTGATAAAGAAGTATATCAAGTAGTTCGTGAAATACCGAAAGGTTATGTGACTACCTATGGAGAAATTGCTCGTTTAATTGGATATCCGCAGTTGTCAAGAAGGGTAGGGCAAGCTTTATCTCATGCACCTTCTTCCCTTAATTTACCTTGTCATCGAGTAGTAAATTGTCAGGGGCGTTTGGTTCCCGGTTGGGAACAACAGAAAATCCTTCTCGAACAAGAAGGGGTAGTGTTTAAACGGAACGGGTGTGTAAATATGAAAAATTCTTCTTGGAATTTATCTATTGTAGAAATTTGACAGGATAATTATTTTTTCCATCGTTTTAACATCGGGAAGTATTGTTTCATTTGTTCAATAGCCTGTTCTCGGGTAAATTTTACATCAGAGTCTTTATTGAATTCTTCAACAAAGCCGGCACAATGCATAATCATTTCTTCCATGGTAAAATTTTCGGTAAATTTTCCGTCGGTATAACAATATTTGCAATAATCAATATTCTTTTTACCATCTACTTCGGTACCCAAATCAGCATTACTTTTTAAAGGCATACCGCAACTTTGACAAAATCTATCTTCCATTTTATGTGTTTTATTATTTATCAATAGGAGATTACAAATATATCGAATGTTTCCAAATATCCTTATATTTGTTTTAAAATATCAGTAATATGACTGAAAAAGAAAAGATGCTGGCCGGAAAAGATTATTTCCCTTCCGATAGCGAATTGATGGAATTGCATAAATCGGTCTTGAGACTAATAGAAGAATACAATCGTAATTTTTTTAGTTCCTGTTTCGATGGAGGGGAATTATTACAGCGTATATTGCCTAATGCGTCTGATACTTTAGTTATTCAGCCCCCCTTTTTGTGTGATTTTGGGATCAATATCTATGGAGGAAAAAACGGTTTTATAAATTATAATTGTACGATTCTCGATACAGCTCGTATAACATTGGGCAAGAATATTCTTATCGGACCGAATGTACAAATATATGCTCCTATGCATCCTATCGATTACCGGTTACGGGCAACCGGAGTCGAGCATGGAGAGCCGATATCGATCGGAGATGACTGTTGGATCGGAGGGGGAGCTGTTATATGTCCGGGAGTAACTATTGGAAATAGATGTATCATCGGAGCCGGGTCGGTCGTGAGCAAAGACATTCCCGACGATAGTATGGCTGTAGGGATACCTGCACGAGTTATCAAGAAACTGATTTGATCTTATAATCTGAGTTTTTTGATAAAATCTCCGATCTTTTCTGTCTCGAATAGAAATCCTGATTCTAATAATCGGGTAGGGGTAACGCATTGTCCTGTCGTAAGGAATTTAGAACCTTCGCCATAAATAATTTTAAAAACGAATGTCGGGACAGTCATTTTTATAAATGTATGGTAATGTTTACCGAGTTCATTTGCAAATTGTGAATTATTTATTTTTTGTGGTGCAACAAAATTAAAAATTCCATGCAGGTTTTTATTATTTATAATGAAATCCATTGCCCTAACCAGATCGTCAAGATCGATCCAGCAGAACGGTTGATTGCCGGGCCCGATCGTTGTTGCTATCTTCATTTTGAAGGGTGGCAACATTTGTTTCAAAGCTCCACCTTCAGGAGACAATACAATGCCGAAACGAGTGATAACGCATCTCACCGGATCTGGAACTTTTTGAGCTTCCTTTTCCCATTCGTCACATAATTGAGAGAGAAATCCATCTCCTTTTTCATTTGAATATTCGTCATAACAACCATCATTCGGATAATAGCCTACTGCAGATGCGGAAATTAATAGACGGGTTACGCAATCGAGTTGCTTTATCGCTTCTACAATCGATCTGGTTGTATGTATACGACTTTCGTATAATATTTTTTTATAGGAAGAATCCCATTTCCGGTTTATGGGAGCTCCGGCAAGATTGATTACGATGTCGCATTTTGAAATAACATCTTGTAATTGTTGTTTCATGCTATCGGTAAACATTTCCCGATTGAGATGAACGATACGATGCCCTTTATTATGAAGATATGTCGATAAATGAGAACCGATGAATCCCGTAACGCCACTGATTGCTATATTCATGACTGTTATGATTTATAGTCCTTATGTTTTTCGAGCCATGCGACTGCATAAGAACAGGTTGCGACAGGTTTTAAACTGTGTTTACGGGCATATTCATATGTTTCTTTTACAAGCCGGCTTGCAATACCTTGTCCCGAAATTTCATCTGGAACGATCGTATGTAAAATATTAAGTTCGTTATCGGAGATATTATATTCTACGTATGCCGTATATCCGTCTTTAACTGTTTCAAATCGATTACGTTCGGGACGGTGAATAATTTTTGTTTCCATATAATATGTATTTATATATTTATTAAAACACCTTTATGGGTAAAAGGTTGAATAAAGAAAATCCTATTTATAAAGATAGACAGTTTCATATTTCGGTTTTAGGCAAAAATATCATATTTCTGTAAATATAATTTCCTTAAACTGTAAAATAGGTATAAGAATCGGTAATATATATACAATTAAAAAAAATCGGACATGTAATTTTGTTATTATTAAAAGAGAGATTATCTAATTAGTATTTTTAATTGTTGAATATGGAAAAAGTAGAATTGAACAATGGCGTTAAAATGCCGATAATAGGGTTTGGGGTATATCAGGTTCCCGATGCAGAAGAATGTGAACGTAGCGTTTATGAAGCTATACAAACCGGATACCGCTTAATTGATACTGCGGCTGTTTATGAAAATGAAGAAGCCGTTGGACGAGCAATAAAACGCAGTGGGGTTCCGAGGGAAGAATTGTTTATTACGACTAAACTCTGGATACAAGATGCTGGCTATGAAAACGCCCAAAAAGCGTTTCAAGCTTCGCTTTCCCGTTTACAACTCGATTATCTCGATTTGTATCTTATACATCAGCCTTACGGTGATATTTACGGTTCTTGGAGAGCCATGGAAAAGCTATATCAGGATGGCTTAATAAAAGCGATCGGAGTAAGTAATTTCGATGATGACCGGATAATGGACTTGATAATACACAATAAAGTAAAGCCGGCCGTAAATCAGGTCGAGACTCATCCTTTCTTTCAGCAAACCGAGACTGAAAAATTTTTAAAGGATAATGATGTTCAAATGGAGTCTTGGGGACCGTTTGCCGAAGGACGCAATCATTTATTCAGTAATGAAACATTAAAAACAATTGCATCCAAATATGGCAAATCGATTGCTCAGGTCGTTTTGCGGTGGCTGGTGCAGCGTAATATAGTTGTTATTCCTAAATCGGTGCATAAGGAGCGCATTGTTGAAAATTTCGATATTTTCGATTTTAAACTCGATAATGAGGATATGAAGAATATCGAAAAACTCGATATGGGTAAAAGTGCGTTTTTAGATCATCGCGATCCCGAAACGGTAAAAAGGCTCAGTAACATGAAGTATAAAATAAATACTTCAATAAAAAGCGGAACTATGTAAAACGTAGTAATTATTTGTGAATAAGTTAATTATGTGTATTTATTCTTATGCTCAGGAGACATCGGAAGGCAAAAGAAAGCAGTATTAGGAAAGAGATCAGTTACTATCCCGTTACTTTGTCCGGAATGCCCACTGCTTTGCAATTGATTCTTTTGTAGTGTTTTGGTCATATAGCTCAATGATAAGTAATTTTGTAACCGGAAAAATCATTGAGTTATGAGGGCAATATTCAAAGTATTATTTTAACGTAAAAGAAAGGCTGCGAGAAACCCAACGGGAACCTTCCTTTGATGTTTCGTCTGACGGTGGACGCCGAAGTTAAACAGTTCGGTTTCCAGATGGACGTTTTGATCCGCCTCTGTGATGTAAAAAACGAGTATAGGGAAAGAGTGCCCAAACGCAAAAAATCAATCTCGCCATCGACAGCATTCGTATGGATGTAAACTGCCATTATCAGGAACTGATACAGACGGAGGGATATGTTCTCGCCGAAAAAGTGAAAAACGCCTATCTCGGCATTGGGGTAAAGCAAGAGATGCTGCTATATGTTGCGGATACAGACAGCAGTGAAGTTGGGCGAGTAGTATGATGATAACATCAAATGGTTGCAGAATACGTTCGGAAAGGAGAACGTTGTATCAACCGTTTTGCATTTAGATGAGAAAACATCCCATATCCACGAAACGGTAGTTCCGATAGTTTCAGGTGAAGGAAGAAAAGCTGTAAAAGAAAAACGATAGCAAGAAGTCGGAACAGGTGAATAAAACAGGAACAGGGCAAGGCCGCCCAAAAGCAATATCGCAAGCAACCCGCTGATGCTGTCCGTCTATGCTCGGACGATATTATGACCCGCGAAAATCTGGAATACTTTCAGGACAGCTATGGGGAAGCGATGAACAAATACGGCTTACAGCGGTGCGCCAGAGACTCGGATGTCTGTCATATCTCCACCCCGCAACACCCGAAATCGGCAGAAGCAAAGGTTTTAAGATGTAATTCTGGCTGTTTCTCAAAGATTTAGTATCTTTGCGCAGTAATAAAACAGGATGATTAAAAGTAAAATAAAATATTGGTATATTTCTATTGCGTGTTTCTGGCGGGCGGTTTATGCTTCGGTGGTGGGTTGTGCGTCTATGGAATTACCCGACCGCCTTTTGGTAGACTAAACGATGCACACTGCACTGAAGATAAATGTGTCGATCTATCGGAATTTCGATGAAATATTCGCAACCATAGACTTGCCTGAGATCAAAAGTTATAAGGTCAACACACTAAAATACTTGCTGTTGGTGTTTACGGGCAAGATAAAGAATGGAACCAATTTGATCAAAATGGAAAAATGAAATGAAAAAAGCACTGATAGTATTAAGTTGCCTTGTTTTGATTTTTTCTTCTTGCGATGCAAAAAAACAAGAGTTTTTCCAATGTCCTAAATGGAACTCTGTCTATTGGTCCCGATTTTAAATATTCGGTTTATTTTCATTTAAATAATAACCAGGGGAAAATAACAGGGCAGTATTGTTATGGCGATTGGCTTCACGACGGAGGATTTGATGTGAAACTGGAGGGCGAAATGAGAGGCGACAGTATATTTTTGGCGGGAGCAAATGAAAATGGAAGCGAAAAAGTATCCATTACCGGAAAAGTTTCGAATATGACAAAGTATATTAAAAAGATCGAGGGAATATGGGAAAATCTCATAACGGGAGAGGTTCTTGAACTTTATATACAAGAAACCCCGCTAGAATGTGAATATCCATTTCTTCCAACTCATCTTGAAGGCTATTACAAAAATTCCAATGATTGTAATTTTGAGTTGAACATCTACAAACAAGAAGACAAATACACGTATAAGATACAGACAGGCGGTAGAAATTTTGAAGGAGACATTTTATTTGCCAGGGAAGTAGATAGAATCAGAGGGGGAAAAGTACCTCAGGGTATTATTTTTAAGGACGTGAAGATAGATGATAAAATTTATCATAATGAATTTGCAGGTTGGATTGTAAACGACAATATTGTAATTAATGATACCCCCTTTGGTTTTACTTCCTGCAACGAGATAATTTTGAAGAAGGAATGAATAGAAAGGTAATAGATAGAAACATAATCCCGATTTTATTTTCCGCGCTACTGTTTTCCGCTGCGAATCCCTGCACGGTGCCATCTACGACTTCTATAGGACATTTATATTGTGATTAGAGTAGTAATATTTGCCCGTTATTTCAAATAGGTGCGATACCTCAGGATTGTTGAGCGGCGCAATGAACTTTACAAAATGAAAAGAGTGGTTGTGTATGCAATTTTCCTGATATTTTTCTGAGGTATGCCTATAGCTGCTTTTATTATATATCAACTATATGCTTATGGTCAGGTGAAGTGGTGGTAAATTGAAGATAGATTAGTGCTGATATTGAATGTGGTGAAAAATTTTCCGAAAGTTTAGTTTTCCGAATAGTTTTCATCGCATTCACTACAACGTTTAAGATTGCTAAAATCTTCCCTTATTTGAGTAATCTGGCTAATAAAAATATTTTTTTGTTTTGTTTTCTGCAATTTTATACAAAAATCCAATCTTTGCAATTGGATAAGAAACTTTTGCGTATATGCCTGAATGACAGCGTTGAGTAGTGAGAAAGAAAGTAGTTGGTAACGATTTAGCGACAATGTAACTGCGCTGAACTGCTGCGCTTTGCATCTCGTCAAACAACTCTATGTAAATATAAATCAAAAATCGGATATGGCAAAAGATTTCTGTATATTATAATCCGTTCTCTAGTTTTTTCTCCAGCAATGGCATAACCGTATAAAGGCTTTCCGTTTCACAAGAAACGGAGAGTTTTTCTTTTTCGGGCGGTGGCTCCGCCCCTTATATTGTGAATAGCGCAAGCACTATTTTTACCGTCTCGAATCTGCCTAACAATTCATTTACCTCCGGTTTTGCTATCTTCCCATCGTATCGTGGCGTTGTTACGTTGCAGGTGCAAAGGTGTTTACGAGGTTTTCACGCACGTACAAGGTCGCGCCTTGCGGTTTGGCGAAAAATCTTCCCAGCGCCCTGTGGTTGCGAGGTATTTTTGTCGAAACCTTGTACGTCCTAATCTCTACACCGAAAAGCCCCTGAAACGAAACGACCGAAACGACCGAAAGACGCATAAAAAAATGTCGGATAAACGAGCGGCAGATTAGGATAAGAAACTCACTCCCTCCACTCTCAAATCCGCATCAAATCAAAAAAAAAACAGCCATGAAACCGATAAAGATTTTTAAAACAGTATTACGTACCCTTGTCGCCGTTACGTGTGCCTTTCTGTTTTAGGTGGTGTATTTCACCGTCGGAATGTTTGAAGCCCTGATAATTGGTGTATTGTAAATCGTATAGGGCATCAGTGCGGACGGATATTCCGGCCAACAGCCCAACGTCGGTTGGTTGCGACATTGGGCGGTCGGTTGTATCGTTTCTGCCGGAGGTGGCAACTTGTGGCGTTTTCGGTCTCGAAAAAAGCATCTCGGAAGCCTCTACCTTGTACCCAAGCAACAGGGCGTATCGCACGGCTTCATGCTGTGGTCGAAATCAGTTCTTCCGCAATCCGTCCGAAAACGGATTTTTATGTTCGTTGAAACATGGCAAGGTGTTTTCTATGGTTACTCGATACCTTTCGGGTTATTCCCGAAAACCTTGCCCTGCGGGGCGGAATCGCTCCTCCGAAGTCGGGCGATTCAAAAGAAATGAAAAGGGTTTGATTGTAAAATCCTTTCAGAACCGGACAACTTTTCCTATCCCTTTCTTTCACTCGAGGACCTTTAGCAATGCCAGGTTGTCCTCTTCTTTTTTCACCCGCAAATAATTCCGGTAGTTTCCGAATCCGGCCATCAAGACCAGTTCCATGTTGCTTTTGGTGCTGTACCGGGGCGAAAGGCACAGCCGGACGAGTTCGTCAAGGCGGAAGCGATTTATGAGGTGGCTGAAGTTCATGCTGTATTTGCGGTTGGTGTTCAGCTCGGCGGCCAGGTCGGTAATGCGCAGCTTGGGTTCGAGGTGCGGTTTTTTGTCGCGCAGGTAACGCTCAAACTGTCTGCGGTCGATAGTAGTTTCTTTCTCCGGCGTATCCTTCCCGTCTGCGGGATAGGGCTGGATGATCAGGTAATTGCCGTCAAGTATGTTGTGACAAAAGATAGCATAATTTCCGGCCTCTGTTTCGCCCCCTGACGCCGAATCGGTAATTATGGTACGACGAACCGTAATCCAGGTAGGGTTGCTGGATATACTGCGTCCTACTTTTGTTGAGGGAATTGTGTAAATGGAAAAACGATGAAAACAAAATTGATTTTAGCAATGATGGCGGCTTTTGCCGCTTCCGGAGCCGGAGCCTGCCAAAAAAGTATTGGTAGCCTATTTTCACCACAGCGGCAATACCCGCGAGTTGGCGCGGCAGATCGGCGAGACCACTGGCGGGGAACTTTTCGAAATCGTTCCTGTCAAACCCTAACCTTCGGATTACCAGGCCGTGGTCGACCAGGGCAAGCGGGAAATCGAGGCGGGGGCCCGGCCCGACCTGAAAACCCGGGTCGGCGACATGTCGCAGTACGACGTGATTTTCGTCGGCTCGCCCTGCTGGTGGGCCACCGCCTGCCCTTCCATTTTCGTTTTCTGTAACTCTGATTTGTGTTCAAAAAGTTGGAAATTGTTTGCTGTTTGTCCAAAAAAATCCATATATTGTGCATATAAACACTAAACATGCAAACATGTTCTTACGCTCCATTTTATCCGTCGCGGCACTGTTGTGCCTCGTCACGCCCGCCGCGTTGCGTGGCGGGGCGTATGCCAATTACGATCAAACAATATCCGAACCGCTGGAAATACGGATCAACGACAGCCTCAGCATCCGGATAAGATCGATCTCCAAAGAGGAATACGAAACCCGGAAACAGGCGGCGGAACACTTGCGGCATAAGTCTTACAAGAAAATCGAGGATCTTGCCAAAGTGCAGAAAATCCTCGGCCGAAGACTGAAGGTTATCCCCAAAGATTATGGGGGCCGTATTGTCAACGAGTTTGAAATCACTTTCGACGACGGAACCAAGGTGTACCGGGATTTGGAATTCGACTTTTACGCCTACTATCCGGAGCTCAGGATATTGTGTTTCGATTCTGCCGGCGGTTACAGTAAAATCGACTTCAACACCAATTCGGAAGAGTGGAACGGAAATATAAGCCCAGAGGAGTGGTCCGTTTCGCCCGACAAACAGTTGCGGATCAATGCTGATGGTCCCGACTGTATAGCGAGAGACGGCTACCAGTATTTTTTAGAGAAATGGAACAAGAAAAAGAGACGGTACGAGTATATCGGCGATTTGTTTTATACCGAGAATATGCTCCGGTCGTGGACGGACGACGGCGACGGTTTAAATTCCGAACGTGTACAACATGTGATTCTGTGCTGGTGGTACGGTACAGACTGGTCGTGGACGGACAATAATACGGTATTGTATACATGCCCCGATTCCTACACAGAAGGAGGCCGTCTCTACGGTGAAATGGAGATTATCGTAAAATAACGATCCTATGAAAAAAACAACCGAATGAAAAGAGCTGCGGTCTTATTGAGTGTATTGCTGTCTTTGCATTTCTCTGCGCTGCACGCGCAGAGAACAAAGTGCCTGCGCATAACGAAGAAGGCGCTGGATATAGGGGTTTACGATTACGGAAAGGTCAAAAAATCTCCGTATAAAGTTTACTATGGGAAGCAGGCCGAGGACAAATTCACCGAAGTGCTGATGAAAAGCGAGCGGCTTATGAATTCGGGTAAATTCGGTCAGTATCGGACACCTAACGATTTTGTTACGGACGATGTTGTGGCTTACGAATATTGTCCTGAACTGAACTATGTGATGACCACGGGCGGGCATGGCTTTGCCTTTGCCTATGATTTGGAAACTTTGGAAGAGATCTTCGTCAATCCCTCTACTTTTGTCTATTCTCCGTCGGGTTGCTATCGCTTTGGAACATTTGACGTCGACGCAGGAATGGAGATTTATTTGGAGGTAAAGCAGGGCGATAAATGGGTTTCACATCTTAGAGGAGTCTGCCCAACCATGATAGAGGGCGTTTACTGGTTCGACGATCAGACGATACATTATCTGGGAAAAAAGAAAAGACCCTCTGGCGCAAGTTACTGGATCGGGTATTCGATGAAATTCTCTTTTGAATATGAACCGGAAGAATCCATCCGGCCATGACATAGGCAGCTGCAAAAGTAAACGCAACTGTATATCAGTCCGGCGGCCAATGCGCCCAACAGCGGCCCCGCCACGGGAACCCAACTGTAACCCCATCCGATCGGGCCTTTGCCCCGGATCGGCAGGACGGCGTGCGCCACTACGCTGCGACCGGACATGCGGCCTAACTCCACGTTCCACGATTTCTCCTCCACGTCCAGCTTGTAACTGAACTGTGCGATTTTACCGTTTACCGTAAATCCGGCACATCACCGGAACAAGCCCGTTTTTCTTCGGGGCGCTGCGTTTCAGATAGAATAAAACTCTGAATGTCGATCTTATAACTCTATAATTTTTTAGGGTTCAAAATTATTTCTTGTAGATCTGTTTGTCGATACGCAAAATGCAGAGAATCAGCGAAATATAACTAGAAAACCGACTTTTTTTGCGATGTGCAGCTCATAATACGAAAATCCTGCTACATTTGCAGTCGCAATCCTCCGAATCAGGCTTGTAATTTAGCGTTTTGAAAGCCTCCCAAAATCTCCGCCGCCGTTTTGAAAAGAGTAACGGGATAGTTACGTAACTCCGGTTTCATTTGGTTTTTTGGCGGTTTCGCTTGGCTTTGTCTTTGTCTTTGCAGTACGTTTTCCTCTAAACTCCTTATTTACAACCTTCCTGCGCTCATCTGCTCAATCTCTCAGTTTTTATTCTTATCTTTGCTTCAAGTATATCATTAACAGAAAATATTATGAGAATAGTACAGATCGCAATTGTAGCCTTTTTTTTGTCCGGAATATCTGTTTCGGTTCAGGCACAAGGAGGAATTACTCCTGAAATGATGAAAGAGATACAACAAAGTTATAAAGGTACTCCATGTGACAAAGCTATTAGAAATGCTATAGGGGGTACGGATATAAACGTTTTGGCATTGAATCAGGAAAACAGGGCGAATTTCGATACTCATTTTACTTATAAAGTGCCGTCGAATGGTATTACCAATCAAAAATCCTCGGGGCGTTGCTGGTTATTTACCGGTTTGAATGTATTGCGAGCCCAAGCTATGTTGAAACATGGGATACCCTCTCTTGAATTTTCACAAAATTATAATTTTTTTTATGATCAGCTCGAGAAAGCTAATTTGTTTTTACAAGGGGTAATCGATACCCGAGAAAAACCGATGGATGATAAAACCGTTGATTGGTTGTTCCATAATCCGCTTAGCGACGGTGGTCAGTTCACCGGTATATCCGATATTATCGGAAAATACGGAGTGGTACCTAAGCAGGTTATGCCCGAAACGTTAAGTAGTGAAAATACCCGTACTATTACCGATCTTATAAAGCAAAAATTGCGTGAACAGGGATTGCAATTAAGAGCTCTTCCGATTAAAATGAAAAGTACGGAAATAGAAAAAAGGAAGACGGAAATGTTGGGGGTAATTTATCGGATGCTCGTACTTTCACTGGGTGAGCCTGTCGAGAAATTTACCTGGAGTTTAACCGATGAAAAAGGGAATATCGTTAATACGAAAGAATATACCCCTATCTCCTTTTATCAGGAATATCTCGGAAACGACCTTACAAACGACTATGTCATGTTGATGAATGATCCCACCCGTGAATATTATAAACTGTATACTATCGATTACGACAGGCATACTTATGACGGACGAAATTGGACATATATCAACCTTCCTGTTGAAGATATTAAAAAAATGGCGATCGAATCTCTTAAAAATAACGTAATGATGTATTTTAGCTGTGATGTAGGTAAGTTCCTGAATCGTAAAGAAGGAACTCTCGATATACGTAATTATGATTATGAATCGTTGATGGGAACCACATTCGGCATGGATAAGAAACAGCGTATACAAACTTTCTCGAGTGGTTCGACGCATGCCATGACCTTAATGGCCGTGGATATTAATGCTGATGGGAATCCTCAAAAATGGATGGTGGAAAATAGTTGGGGAGATACTGGATATAATGGACACCTGATTATGACCGACAGATGGTTTGACGAATATATGTTCCGCCTTGTTGTCGAAAAAAGGTTTGTACCTGCAGACATATTGAAAATACTCGATACGAAGCCTGTCCGCTTACCTGCATGGGATCCTATGTTTGCCGATGAAAATTAATTATATATGCATTTAAATACACTCTGGAAGCAATATCTCCTGGGGTGTATTTATTTATAGTTTTTTTAATTAGTTGTATTGATAAATTTTATAGATGATAGGTTTAAAAAATAAAAATATTTATTTGAAAATTTGATAACTAATATATTGATTAATTATGAAATATTTACTGATAATCGGAATATTGTTTATAGCAGTAAACAGTGTGTTTGCACAATGGAGTAAAGACGATCTGAGTTCGTATAGAGAAAGAGCGGATAAAATAACTACTGACTATATTGCGGACCAAATAAAAAACGGACGGCTCGATCCCGAATACGATTCTATAAAGATTGCGTTTACGGCAGATACGATGAAAATAAAAACCATAGAGCGGTTAGTCGATGAAGAAGGAGGATATACGACTTTAGACATGAACATGAAAAGGCAGTTTATGCTAGAGGAATATGATATATTACTAAATAAATATTATAAATACCTCATAGGCATGCTATCGCCCGAGAATAAAATAAAATTTAGAAATGCCCAGCGAGCATGGTTGAAATACAGAGATAGTGAAGGAGTAGTAAGCAGGGATATAATATGTGCTCAAGACGGTTCTATGTGGGGCATTGTTGCCGGGGACCGTAACCTTGAAATACTTAAGCGGAGGGTGTATGACATTTACGATTTAATCAAAATATTGAATATGTAAATCGGAGCTATGTTTCTTATCACCAGCAATCGAGATCATCGGCAATATCAGGCATACTTTCCTTTTTAAAAACAGGACTTTTTATACCTTCCTTTTTTTGTTTTCGATAATCATCGAGAAGCCTGAAAGCGTATTTCCCCAAAAGTATAATCGCAATCAGGTTGCATATCGACATGAGGCCCATCGTTATGTCGGCTAAATTCCATGCGAGGTCGAGTGTTGCCAAGGCCCCGAACATAACCATACATCCCACTAAAATACGATATCCGATAATAAAAGATTTGCGATTGGTAATAAAACGTATATTTGCTTCACCATAATAGTAATTTCCTAAAATACTGCTGAATGCGAAAAAGAAAATGGCAATAGCGACAAATATTCCTCCTATACTGCCAATTTCACTGTTTAGAGCTTTTTGTGTCAGTTGTACTCCATTGGCTGATCCATCGATCGGAGCACCGCTAAATAGAATAATAAATGCCGTACAGGTACAGATAAGTAAAGTGTCGGTAAATACTCCGAGAGCCTGTATTAACCCTTGTTTTACCGGATGCGAGACTTTTGCCGTTGCTGCGACATTGGGAGCCGATCCCATACCGGCTTCATTACTAAAAAGGCCTCGTTTTATACCTTGCATGAGGGCTGCACCGATGCTACCGCCTGCGATTTGTTCCCATCCGAAAGCATTACTGAAAATGATTTTGAGTACTTCAGGTAATTCTTTTAAATTGAAAAGCATAATAATAATTACAAGAAGTATATACCCCAGTGCCATAACAGGTACTACGACGCTGCTCACTTTTGCAATTCGTTGTATTCCTCCGAAAATGATTAATAAAGTCATCGTAGTAAGTATGATTCCCATAACGATATGGCTGAAAGAAAATGCATTTTCGAAAGCCGCGCATATGGTATTGCTTTGTACCGAATTGAAGGCAAAACCAAAAGTAATCGTAATGAGAATGGCGAACAAAATTCCCATCCAGCGTTTTTTCAGGCCGCGCTGCATGTAATAAGCAGGGCCGCCTACAAACGAATCTTTCCCTTTTGTTTTATATAATTGAGCTAATGTAGATTCTACAAATGCGCTCGAGGCTCCGAATAATGCAATTACCCACATCCAAAATACCGATCCTGGACCCCCGATAGCAATGGCCGTGGCAACACCCGCAAGATTACCTGTGCCTACTCTACTGGCCAGTGATACGGCAAAGGCTTGAAATGAAGTAATATGTTTTTCCCCCTGTTTCCCCGATATTGCGGATTCACCCAATAATCTTACCATTTCGCCGATCATTCTGAATTGGACGAACCGGGTTTTTATTGTGAACCAAAAGGCACAAACCAGAAGCATGGCGATAAGAATATAAGTCCATAGCACATTATTGATCGAACCGATCCATTCATTTAAAATATCCATAACCGGACAGTATTATGATTGAAATAGTTTAATGATGATACTACCGAATAACAATAATAAAAGAATAATGATTACAGCTAATGAAATAAATATCCATTTCAGCCATTTGTAGATAGATGAAATGGTTTCGTTTCCCTTATTATCGGATATATGCTGTAAGATATTCATAATGGCTGCTGTAGTAACAAGGGCATCATCTATCCATCCGATGACGGGAATATCGGGAATGAAGTCTAAGGGTATAAAATCGTAAATAAGAGCCAGGGCAAGCCATATCCAATGGGTATAGTTTTTTGCGGGCGGTTTTGAAACAGGTTCGTAATTGTCCATAAGATCATCACAGTTAGTATACAAATATAATTATTATGGGGCTAAAAGCCCTTTATGAAACATTAAAATAAGTTTGTACCGCAGTCGAATTATTTTCTTATATGTTATATTTGTATTCATTTATATAATTAAATCAGTTATGGAAATTAAAGGAAAATTCGATCATTTCAATATCAATGTTACAAATTTGGAGCGCAGTATCGATTTTTATAGCAGAGCTGTGGGACTTAAAGAAGTAAAAAGAAAAGAGGCTGCCGACGGATCTTTTATTCTGGTATATTTGTCGGACGGGACAACCGGTTTTAGACTTGAACTTACGTGGTTGCGGGATCATCCGCAGAATTATGAATTGGGCGAAAATGAAAGTCATTTGTGTATACGGGTAGAAGGTGATTATGAAAAGATAAGAGAATATCATAAAAATATGGGTTGGGTATGCTATGAAAATACCGATATGGGATTATATTTTATTCACGATCCCGATGATTATTGGATTGAAGTTCTCCCGATGAAATAATATGGGTATTTAATAGTTTAAACTGCTGTTAATAAGGTTAAAACAGTAGGCGATTATGACATAATAAGGCGAAAAAGTGACATTATATCTGCCACTTCTTCGCCTTATTTTTATTGGCACGGAAGTTGGTATTGTTAAAGGTGAACGTTCGACCGAATTCATAGTCGAAGTTTATAATATTCAGATGTTTAACTAAAGAATAGGAGATATGGTTATGATGCCTGTAAAAAGATCACAAAATTGGTTACCCGGTATCTTTAATGATTTCTTTGGTAACGAATGGATGGAGAAAGTCAATGCTAATTCGCCCGCTATAAATATTCTCGAAACAGAGAATGAGTATAAGGTAGAAGTTGCCGCCCCAGGACTAACAAAAGATGATTTTAAAATCAGTTTGAGAGACGATAACGAATTAACTGTTTCAATGGAAAAAAAACAGGAGCATAATAATGAAAAGAAAAACGGTCGTTATTTGAGGCGAGAATTTTCGTATACTCAGTTTCGGCAAACGATGATTCTCCCCGATAATATCGATAAAGATAAAATAGAAGCGAAGGTAGAGCACGGTATATTGAATATATCTATTCCTAAAAAAGAGATCCTTCCCGAAAAAGCAGTAAATAAAGTAATAGAAATAAAATAAAGGTTGTAATATGAAAACTCCTGGATTAAAAAAGCAAAAAGGACAATTTGTCGGAAAACATAAAGAAAAATCAGAGTATCAAATGGAAAAAAGTGCTTTGGAAGCAGCTGGAAGCCATAAAAAACATCATGAATAAATGATATTTGATAGATCACCGCGGAAATGTCTTTCTAAAATATTTCCGCGGTATTTTTGTTTAAATACCAAATATCCCTATCTTTGAAAAAGATCTATATATAATTAATTAATGAAATACGGGGTAAACCGACATACTTTATTACTCATAGCTGGTCTTATCTGGATCATAGCAGGAGCCAATATCTTGCGTATCGGTATTATTACGTGGACGACCGATGGTGAATATTGGTTATTTAAATTTTGTGAGGCCATTATCATTTTTGTATTGTTCTTTAACTTTGTATTTAAGCGTCTCTTTTATAAACATACGTTGCGCATATCGAAAAAGAAAGATTTAAATTGTCCTTTTTCATTTTTCGATGCTAAAGGTTGGATTATTATGATTGCCATGATTACTTTCGGGATAATTGTGCGTAAATATCAGTTAATGCCTAATTCATTCATTTCGGTATTTTATACCGGTTTGTCATTGGCTCTTATTATCACCGGTTTTTTATTTTTGAGGCAATGGAGAAGAACTTCTAAGTCTGAATTTAAGTGATATTTAATATAGATCAGATTGAGGTCATAAATCTCGCTTGACATTTGGTTCCTAATAAAATACTGACTGTATCGGATAATGAATTTGTACGGATAAATGGATCCTAAAGGTACTTCTCTTGTTTCGGTTAAAGAAAACGGTAAGCCGTTGAAGGTAGTGAAAGTCATTAAAAAATAAAAAACTGTATTTTACAGGTTATACAGGTCCCGTCTGAACGAAAAGTCCGGACGGGACTTTTTTATTGTAAACTAAAATTTTCCCGTATTGTTACTATCTTTAGAATTTTATATAAAGATTTATGGTTAAAAATAAGAATTGGTGGAAAGAAGCAATCGTATATCAGGTATATCCACGTAGTTTTAAAGATAGTAACGGAGACGGGATCGGTGATTTGAAAGGGATAACACAAAAGCTCGATTATATAAAAAGTCTTGGCGTAGATATCATTTGGTTGAATCCTGTTTTCGAATCGCCAAATGACGACAACGGTTACGATATTAGTAATTATTTCGATATAATGTCCGATTTCGGAACGATGGCGGATTTCGACGAATTGCTGCTGGAAATTCATGAAAGAGAGATGAAGCTTGTGCTCGACCTTGTCGTAAACCACACCAGCGATGAGCATCACTGGTTTAAAGAGGCTCGTAAGTCGAGAGAAAATCCTTATTACGATTATTATCTTTGGTGGCCGGCTGAAAGAGGGGTTCCTCCCGAACGAAAAAGCTATTTCGATGAAAAAGGGAATGCATGGATGTATAATGAAACGACCGATTCGTACTATTTACATTATTTTTCTCGCAAGCAACCCGATCTCAATTGGGAAAATGACGATATGAGGGAAGAAATATATACAATGATGAAATTTTGGTTCGACAAGGGGATCGATGGTTTTCGAATGGACTCTATTTCGCTTATTTCGAAGGATAATACTTTTCCGGTTATCGACCGTCGGAAATTTCATGATATTTTCGATTATTATGCCAAAGGACCTTCGTTGCACCGACACTTACATGAAATGAACCGGAAAGTTTTAAGTTTGTACGATGTGATGTCGGTAGGCGAGGGTTCTGCGGTAAAAGTAAAAGATATAGGGAATTTTGTCGAACCTGCCCGACAGGAGTTGGATATGTTGTATCTTTTCGAAGCTTCGCAGATAAGGAACGAATGTAAGGCTGATTCTCCAGAATCGGGGATAGAGTACAGTCTTATTACTTTAAAAAAAATGTTTGCAGAATGCGACAAAGCCGTAGGTGAGGGATGGCCGACAATATATTTGGGAAATCATGATCAACCGCGGATGGTAACGCGATTTGGAAACGATGCTCCCGAGTTTCATGCTCTATCTTCTAAAATGTTGACGACATTTTTACTGACGATGCGAGGAACTCCTTATTGGTATGCCGGTGACGAAATAGGCATGAGTAATATTAAATTCGATCATATCGAAGATTATAACGATATCGATACTCGGAATCATTATTACGGAATAAAATCTACCGGTGGCGATACGGCGAAATATCTCGAGTTGCAGAAACAAATTGCCAGAGATAATGCCCGCACTCCTTTTCAGTGGGATGCTTCCGAGAAAGCCGGATTTACGACAGGAAAACCTTGGCTGAAAATAAATAAGAATCATTTATCTCTAAATGTAGAAAGTGAAGAAAAAGACAAGAACTCTATTTTGAGTTATTTTAAAAAAATGGTTTTATTCAGAAAAGCACATAAATGTTTAATATACGGGGATTTTCGGCTGGTAGATACTAAAAACGAACGGGTATTCGGCTATACCCGGATATCGGAAAATGAAAAGTATCTTATTGCGCTTAATTTTTCAAAACTTCCGGCAACGTTTTATGCGGATATTTATCTTAACAATGCAGAAGTTCAACTGTTTAATTATGAAACGGCTCCGGATGTCAAGGGGAAAGAAATCGGATTACGCCCTTACGAAGCGGCAATTTGGAAAATATAATAAAAACAAAGTCCGGTATTTACAACACCGGACTTTGTTTTTTATAAGATCGAAATCAGATCGGGTTTCTTTACATTTCAGCGGTACCGTTATCGCTACCTCCATCGTTCCATCCGTCTACTTGAGACGAGGAGAGTGTTAACCCCGAAGGGTTTACCGTTATATTATAAGTGTATTTATAACCGCCTGCAAAAACTTTTTCGGCATCGAGTTTAAAATAAAGTTTTCCACCCGATTTTAAAGCGACTTCCATAAATTGTGTACCGGCAGCAACCGTTTGAGGAATGATAATGGCGCTACCTGTCAGATGAGTATCGGTTTCACTTTTTACGATAATATCTGTAGCATCGTTATCAGCTGTTATATCGGTCATGTTTCCACCCTTAACAATTACGGATGTTTTTAATTTTGTATTTTTAATAGTAATGGTTGCACTATTCAAATCATCTGCATTAAATCCGGTTCCGGCAGTGAAAGAATATATAATTTTAGTGAGTTTATGACCGAATTTTATATCAGTGGTACTTCCGGTATTGCTGACAGAAGCAATATTCCCATACAGAAGGTCGCTGTTTGCAATAGACGCTTCGGTATTTTGTGTCGATTGTACGGCAAACTGTTGAGCAGTTTCTTTATCGTTCCAAGCCGCATTATAAGGTTGATAAGCATAAATGCTAACACTGTTGCCCGTTATCGGGAAATAAATACCGTCTCCTGTCGGGGTAAGCATGCCGTCGGCACCTGCCGTTAGCTGTTCGTTGGTGTATTGCAAGGGTGTTGATACGTTTTGTCCATCGGACACGATCTCATCAATGAATATACCTACAGCCTGATTTGCGAGAATTTTGGTGTCTTGGATAGTGGTAAGGTCTCCCGTAGAACGCATAACAGCTAACTCCTTAATACTGTTCGTTAATTTCATTTCTCCGTACGAAATAGGTTTCGGATCGTTGTCATTACTACATGCTACGAATGTAGCTGTAATAGCTAAGGCAAATAGAGAGTTAAATTTCATAATTCTTTAATTGTTAAAAATGTAAATAATTTAGTTTATGTGTGAATGTTTTATTTATTATATAATATATTACGGCATAATCTATGGCATGTAAAATGTTTATTTTTACGTGTAAATTTATTAGATAAATTAAATTGGTTTCCCTCGCAGTATGGGTAAGTGGAATTAAAGCGAACAGTCGGTTTCAGAAAATCAGTATGTTTTCCTTTTGTATTTTTTTTGATCAAAAGATTGTGAGTAAGTTCTCTTATTTTGTTGAGCTGTTGCTTTTTTCTAAAATTTTAAAAATCGGCAATAGTGTGATGTTTATAAATGTATGTTTGATTTTCCGATATCGAAATATCGAAAATCGGCAGTAAAGGTACATCTTCTTTTGGTAGTTTTTTAATTTTAGTGTTAAATATCTATTATTTCCTGAAAATTGTATAAAGATATTTATCTGTATCATCAAAAGGAATGAGATTGTACAGAATTATGAAGATGATTACGATATCGAATGATCTAGGGATAAAACAGCGTCTTCTTTCTCTGTTCACCGGTTCTTTTTAGT
Source organism: Coprobacter tertius (assembly GCF_024330105.1). Classification (NCBI taxonomy): domain Bacteria; kingdom Pseudomonadati; phylum Bacteroidota; class Bacteroidia; order Bacteroidales; family Barnesiellaceae; genus Coprobacter; species Coprobacter tertius. Next base: position 41,548 of record NZ_JANDHW010000014.1, on the reverse strand, counting down.
TTATCGACAAAACGGGATATACTTGCGTAACAGTTAAAAAAAATATTATCGCCTTATTTATTTTCTTTCATATAGGATTATTCTGAAATTATAATTTACGTTTTCAGAAAGATAACATTCCAGTATTGGGAAATATTCAATATTTTCTAAAGTTTAAAGTAAGGGAATCTGACCGAAGAATCATTTCTTTATGAGTCAGTTTCTTTATTCCGAATCGCGGTTCGAGACAATCTAATCCGAAATTTTTGACATCTTGCAATTTACAAGGTGATTCTCCTTGTCCGAGTCGCAGATCGTAAAGGAATAAAGAATCTTTTTCGTGCTTGAATCTCCCCAAAATATAAGGTCCTTTACCACCCCTCAAACTTAATAAATGTATTTGTACGGAATAGAAAACTTGCTCGTTCTTTATCTCGTAGTCGGTTGTTATCGTATTATCGTAATGCAGCGTGTCGATAGAGGTTAATTGCCACATACCGTCTAACTTCCCGTTTACAAAAGCTTTATAACAAGATGTCGTTAGTAGAGGAAGAACAAATAATAATATTATTTTTTTCATATCGATAGTATTATTTGGTAAACAGGCCGGTTTTACATATTGTAATCATACCTCCGGTATTATTTCCCATAAGATCGCCCCGATCAAAAGCAAATGAGGCTGTAAATTTCCATGAAGTGAGGTTGCGTGGTAAATAACTCAATTCTAATAAAAATGAAGTATTTTTCCTGATCTCTTTAAAAGGGATACTATACGTTCCCCAGTTGCGTGAACGGGTAACAAGTAAGCGATAATCGATACCGGAAAAAGGTGTTCCGCAAATGCCGATATGATGAGCTTTGATACGGTTATTGGAAAAATAAATATTTCCGTTTTTGTTATATATAGGAGAGGTCAGGAGTGCGTTTCCGATACCCATGCCCCAGTGTTGCCATCCGGTATAGATACCATGATTATAATAATTATCGAGGGCGCTTACCTGATCGGGAATAATGGGGGTCGCATCGTGGTAAATGGGGCCACTTTGATCTCTCGAGCCAAGATATTCATAAACAAAATTATTTATAACCCGATTTTTAGGAAATGTGATTTCGACTCCGGTAAGACAATCTTTCCAGGCATATTCAAAAAACATCATCGAATGATCTTCAAAGAAGTGTTCGTAATAGGCACGTACTTTCCAGTTGTCGAATTTGTAAGAAAGAGAAAAATTCCAACTACCCAAATGATTTCCGAGAATATTGGTTTGTTCTCCCATTGGTACAGAACTTCCTCCGCCGGCAGGGATAAAAACTTTAAAAAAATCTGTAAACCCACTATACATTTTAGTTACCTGATAACGATTTTTGTTCCAGGTATAAGATTTTCCCCCGAACTGTGCCGCCATTTCAAGGCCACCTTCGAAAACTAAAGGGGCTTTTTTTTCATTTCCAATTTTTATATAAAGTGCTTTAGAATGATATAAAACGTGTTCAGTATATTTATAGTGTGAGTTACCTGTAAAATCTTTTTGCCAATTATCATCGGTAAATAAGCCGTAAGCGACATGTCCTTTAATGAAAAACCATTCATGGGTCCAAGGAAATGCTACATAATCTGGAAATTCGAGTCTTACTTGAGGGATTGGCCGGGCATTGCCGGAAAAGGTAAGACCACCGGTGCTCAGAAACGGATTCTTTAATTCTCCATTTCGTTCTTTACTGCCGATGCTTAGGTTGAGTACTTTATATTTCAGGTCGACATATGCTTGTTGTACAATAAAGGCGGAAGTAAAATTATAGGCTCCGGCAAGATCGATACCCATTGCATATGAAAAATCTTTGTTTTTTTCGAACTGACGAAATAATCCGGCCCGGATATATCCATTGTTTTTTATGACCGAAGAAAGACCTTGTTTATTTGAAACCAGCCAAAACGGAGTATACTCACCACCACTAAAGTTTATACCGGTTTCTACAGAATAATTCAGCCCTTTGGTAAACTGGGCATAAGTAAAAAATGATAAATATAAGAATACAAATAATAAATATAACCCCCTAAATTTCATTTTCCTTTTTCTTGAGGGCATAAAGTTAACTTTTGTTTTTCTATCTTCTTCTCTTTAATTCTATTTTAATATATTTTATCGTAAGAATTCAGTATTAGTTTATGCTAAAATTACCACGATCGTTCTTTCATTTCGTCCCATACCAATGCCGAAGCGCCATATATGGCTGCGTTTTTCACGAGTTTCGAAGGCAATAGTTTCACCTTATTACTGAAAACTTTCATCATGTTTATTTCCATGTGGTCTTTGGTAGGGTCAAAAAGTATATCTCCGGCTTTAGAGAGCCCCCCCATTAGAAATATAGCTTCGGGACTGGTAATAGCTACGACATTAGCCAAGGCTTCTCCGAGCATTTTTCCAGTATATTTAAAGGTATTTATAGCGATCATATCTCCTTTTACCGCCGATTCCCATACGAGTTGAGCAGTCATTTCGTTAAAGGGGATATTTCTCAGGTCGCTCGGATAATTATATTTCGACATCATTTTATAAGCGGTTCTTTTTACTCCGGTAGCCGAAACATAGGTCTCGAGACATCCCTGACGGCCGCAGCCGCACTGCCTGCCGTTTGGCGAGACGATTACATGGCCGAGTTCTCCGGCAAATCCGTCGTGTCCGTAAATAAGATGTCCGTTCGATACGATACCGCTACCCAGGCCTGTGCCCAATGTGATAACAATAAAATCTTTCATCCCTTTGGCTCCACCGTAAATCATTTCACCGATAGCCGCCGCATCTGCATCGTTGGTTAAATAAACCGGCAGATGGGGATAATATTCTTTGAGCATATCGGTAAAATGTATAACTCCCGGCCAGGGAAGGTTAGGGGCGTATTCGATCGTACCCTTATAGTAGTTCCCATTGGGGGCTCCGATCCCGATTCCCACCAAAACATAGTCGGTTCTGATTTCATCGAATGTTTTTTCGATCGCCATATACAACTCTTTCAGAAAATCGAGTATATCGGCGTGTTGTGCTGTGAGTATAGAACCGGAGGTAAGAAATTCTCCGTTTCGATCGATGAAGCCGAATTTTGTATTAGTACCTCCGATATCGATTCCGAGTGCGACTTCTCTTTTCATAAGCTGTAAATGTTTTTTTAGGAAAACAACTGGAATACAGAAAAGTTTTTGAGACTACTGAAAACAAAATTTTCGGTATTTATAGAAAATAAATGGTCAATCAGATGTATTATATTATATTATTTATTATATTTGTACTGTGTTTTAATCATATTAGTTATAGGTGTTTAAAGAGTTGTGTCATGTCGAAAAAAAAATTAACTATTTTACTATTATCGATAATTGTCATTACTTCGTGTACAAACGATTACATGGGCAATTATAAGCCAGAGGGGAAAGAACCGTCCGAAGCGGCACAAAAACTCCCGGTAGCGGCGAACTTCGATTGGAAAACCATGAAAAGCAAGCCTGTTGAAATTACGACCCCTGCTTCGGTTTATGAAGTGAATGACGGGCAAGAAGTTCTTATCGCTGAAAATCTTCCAGAAGGTACTTATACGCTTACTCATGTAAATGCAAACGGAAAATTTGTCGTGCGTCCCGTTACAGCACCGGTTGTATATGACAGAAACCGTTCCGCCATGCGTGGAGATGCGGTAAAATCTATTTATTATTTTCCTTCCTCTACCGGTTGGGGTATGATGATGGTAGAAGACGTATTTCCTTATCTCGGAGATCTCGATCTGAACGATATCGTTTTTAAATTCCGGATAAAATATGAATTAGGCCAAACCGGCGGTTCCGGTAAATCGCCCCATGTAAGAGCCATTGAATTTAATTTGATTCCGTTGGCTATGGGTGGGTCGAAATATGATAAAATAGGTGTTGCCCTTAATTTTATACAGGATAAGGTAAAAAAGAACTTGATAAAGTCGGTAAGCGGACAGATAAATAAAGGTACGGGAATGATCGGTAACGAAACCGAAAATGTCGTATTTCTTACCGATGATCTTCGTTCGCAATTTATCGGATCTAAAACCGAATTCGATATAATAAATACATTTACGACTGTTCCGTCGTTAGTGTCCGAACCTTTTACCGTACGGCTTGAACTTACCCCGGGACTTTCGAGGTTGAACGAAGTATTGCCTGTTCCCGATGAGAATGGAAATATGCTCGATCTGTTTGTTACTTTGGGAGAACGCGGAAGAGAGGTGCATGTGAAAGGGCATCCGGCTACCGCTAAATTAAATGCCGATCTCGAGAAATACAGTAGTTACGTATCTGCCGAAAATTGGGTATGGGCGCTTATTCTTCCCGATAATATCAAGTATCCGAAAGAAATGACCCCGATATACGAAGCGTATCCTTTGTTTAAAGATTGGGTACAGGGCAAATTAGGGAGTATAGACGAGTGGACGTTTAATCTCGATCACGACAAAGTATATATGTAATATATATCATATCTAAAGGACTTGCGAGCCACATTTCGCAAGTCCTTTTTATTTTTCCGACCACCTACGTGTAAAAGATTCCGATCGTGATTTCGGCGGGATCGGTTATTCTTCTTCCGGTGCGCCTATCCGGGCGGCTTTTTGTTCTATTCCTTTCGATTACGATGTACTGTTTTCAAATACAGTAATCAGGGTATGAATATCTGTAATATATATACAAACAGATATTTTGAATAGCGGTATTTTTGTAACATCTTAATGCAAATAAGACGATAATGAAAGATGAGAAAAGAATAACGCGCCGTGATTTTATAAGAACGGCGGCGGTCACCGGCGGCGCTTTGGCGGTTTCTTGTTTGATACCGACGGTAAAAGGAGAGGGAATCAGTAGTTTTTTGAAAGAAGAACTCTTCGCTAAAAAGAGAAAAACGGCTACCGTTTATATGTCAAAGCATATAACCCCGCAAGATCTGATACGTCTTTATGAGGTTCTGGATCGTCCGGTTTCCGGGAAAGTGGGTGTAAAAATCAGTACGGGAGAACCGGGTGGTCATAATTATCTGAAACCCGAACTTATCGGGGATCTCGTACATAAAGTAAACGGTACGATCATAGAATGCAATACGGCATACGGCGGCGAGCGTTCTACTACAGAATCGCATTTAAAAGCCGCTAAAGATCATGGTTTTACTGCCATTGCCGATGTAGATATCATGGATGCCGAAGGGGAAATACGATTACCGGTGAAAGGCGGGAAGCATCTGACCGAAGACATTGTCGGGAGGCATTATGCTAATTACGATTTTACCCTCGTATTGTCGCATTTTAAAGGACATGCTATGGGCGGTTTCGGAGGCGCCGTAAAAAACATATCCATAGGTATAGCTTCAGCCAATGGTAAACGGCTTATTCATTCGGCCGGCACCAGTACCACGAGCTGGGGAAATCCTTTACAGGACGATTTTCTCGAATCTATGGCTGAAGCGGCTAAAGCAGTTGCCGACTATTGCGGCGATAATATACTTTATATAAACGTAATGAATAATTTATCTGTCGATTGCGATTGCGACTCTGATCCCGAAGAACCCCAAATGGGCGATATCGGTATACTTGCCTCACTCGATCCCGTAGCTTTAGATCAGGCTTGTGTGGATATGGTTTATAATTCTCCCGATGAAGGTCGTAGCCATCTTATTGAACGTATCGAATCCCGTCACGGTATACATATGCTCGAACATGGGGAAGCGATAGGCCTCGGAACCCGTAAATATGATCTGATTGATTTAGAGAACTGATTATAAGGATTCTCTCCGAAAGGAATATGTTATGATAACCGGTTATACGGTTTATCGTAAATAGCCGGTGGCCGGCTTTTTTATATTACAGGTAATAATTGCCGGTGCGCAAGGTAACCGGTTAGAAAATAAAACGCCCCCGAAAGCGTGACTTTCGAGGGCGTTTTCGTTGCTTCCCGAATGGTATTCGAGGAAGAGTTTTACTACATACTTACAAAAGATAGTAGTGTGACCCAGGAATGACAAACTCTGAAAATGTCAAATCCATACTTATTATTCATCACTTATTTTTTGTATAGTTTCTGGCTTCTGATGACGTTATTGTATTGCATTTTTACAATGTACATACCGGAAGAAAGATCCGAAACATCGAGACTTTGGGGATTGCCGGTAGCGAACTTCACTAATTGTCCGTTCAGGGTATATACCCAAGCTTTCTCCACGTCGTTAAAGAAGATAACGTTGTCGGCCGGGCTGGGGTAGCAGGTAGAGAAACCGGCATATGCCTGCGCCGTTTCGATACTTTGAGGAGGATTATTGGGGTTATCGTCTCTTACGCGGTCGGGTTCGTCGGCTTCGCCTTGGTCATGGAAGTCGGGGGCTACCGGTCTCGACGGATTATTACCTGTGATTTCCACGCCGAAGTCGATCGAGAAACCCTTAACGGTTTCACCGCACGGGCCGGGATGAGGCATCCATGCGTCGGAGAATACGATGCGCAAACGGCTCGGTCCTACAGCTGCATCGGCAGGAATCGTATAGGTAATGGTATTATCTTGTGTCTCAAAAGCCGGGGTTTGTGCTTCGAAAGTTCCCAGATTGAACAGCATTTCGTCTCCGTTCGGCTCAAACGAATGACTCTGATCGAAATCCATATAAGCTTTGCCGAAACAAGACCGCAAGCCGTTTTGTTTATCGAGAGGAGTCGTATCGTATGCCCTGAATGTGAGCGTAATGGTTTGTCCCTGGCTCACTTTCATCACATTATCGGTGGCGTCATAATATTGCGAGCCGTCGGGTTGCGGTTGCGTTTGGGTGGAATAGTTTATATTTTGGTCGGCGCCTTCAGTCTTGAATAAAGTAAGGAAGCGTCTTTCTCGGGCGACATCCGCACCAGCGGAAGTAGAAGGCATGTACGATTCGCAATAGAGTAAATCTTTGTATACCGGCAGATTGGGCGAATCGGAGCGTTCTATTTTCAACCATTCTACGGGCGAGTATGTTTTCATATCTATCGAAGCGGCACGTACGCCGATATAAGGCTCGTCATCGTGGCCTTCGAATTTTATATTACCGGTAAATCCGGTCCAGGAAGAGGAACGGGCTATTTCAGAGATTTTACCGTCGGCGCCGTTTTTGTACATAATTTCGAAGTGGTCGATATTGGCTTCGTCGTTATAGATAAGTCCATAGTCGGCGCGGGCTGCGTTTAGTCCGGTACCATCGACGGCCCAATTCAGTTTCAGTGAAAGCGACCGGGTGGTTTCTTCTTTCACTTCGGCTACCAAACTTCCCGTTTTGATGGGAGCGGGAGCCGCGATGCGGTTATCGCTGAGTTCGAGTTTACCTACCAGCATATTGTAAACTGGGCTGCTTCCTTTTACGCGCAGGCCGATGTATTCGATTACGTCTCCGGTACCGAACCCTGTCATGGGCAGTTCTTTTTCCTGCCATTCCGGTCCTTGGGTATCTCCAACGGGAATTTCGTACCACTGGTCGTTATCGAGTTTTTTGAGGATAACCGAGAGTCCCGAAGCTTGAGTTCCCTGCACGGGAGTCCCTTGCTTAACGGCGATCTTCACCTTGGGTTCCCCATGAGCGACATGGAGTTTGGCCCGGTAAAGAACGACGTCGGTACCTGCCGAAACGGCATTCCCGAAAAGGCGCAGAGCCGCCCCGCCCATGTAAGCATCTTCGTTGGTAAATTCGGGTTGAATATCGGAAGAAACGTTTTTGGTATCGGCATTATAAACGAGCCATCGGTAGGTGGGTACGATATCTTGGTTCCCCATATTGTACCAGCTACCGAAAGTTTTTTTACCTTTATAATTATACCTTTCCCCGTTTCCTAAATTAAAGTAGGTCGTGAACGGAAGATCGCCCTGAATGGCAGTACGTTCGGGTACGAAGGTCGCCAGTCCGCAGAACGTCGATAGCGGTTCTTTATCACCCTCTTTCGTCCAGTTATTGCCTTCATCGTTGATCGGAGGAAGGTTTTGGGGGTTACGGTTACCGCCCGAGAAGGTTCTTTCGAGCAGTTTCTGGTAATTCGACTGGAATTCCATGGCGTCATTCCCCATGTTGTAACTCATAAAGCGGCTTTGGTCGTGTTCACCCCAGAGGCATATACCGCACCGTTTCGAATCTTCGTCTGCATTCAGGCGGCTCCAGCTACGATCCATAGTAACGATCCAAACGCCTGCATAAAGACCGTCTGCGGTTCCCATGTTGCTTTCCGCCGTTTGTACCGAAGAGCCCATATTATAAGAAAAGTCGCCGCCGGCATAATTGAGCATCAGGTCGGTTGTTTTTCCGGTTTCGGTGGTGCCGAACAGGGCTTCCACATTGCGGGCGTTCAGAATCGCACTGGAAGTATAAATCGCGATATGGAAATTATCGAAACCTTTTTCGGCGGCGAGTTTATACAAGGTTTTATGGAAAGCTACAACATCTTCATTATCGTAACTGTTGTCTTCCCAGTTATAGTTAATGCCGTCGGATCCGAAAAACATGAGGCAATTGATCAGCGGTTCGGCATAAGTAAAGGAACCGTCCTCATTTTTTGTGGTAATCAAGTCTGCGTATTCACCGGCACCGCTCCCCGGAGTCCAGCTTTCGAAGAATTTGATACCGCTCATAATGTCGGTACCATTCTTATGGGCGGCATCAATCCAAACGCCGGGCGCCTGGAAGAGACTGTGGTTCCACGACCCGAACAATTTAGTATAGTTCCACATAGAGAATACGTCGTTTCTGAATTCGCTGCTGGGATATCCGCCCAATATTTTCCCCACTCCCATAGGGATATTCATAAATAACTGCCTTTTTTCGTACAATTCGGGATTGAGCTGCTTGTTTTTTTCAATCATGGCCGGTCGCAGGCGGGTATGCGAACGAACGAACTCGATATCTAGGTAGTTAAATCCTGCAGCTTCGAATTCGGCCGGTGTAGGATACATTCGTCCCTGATCGAGGGCATCCTTAAAAAGATTCAGAATAACCTTGTCTTTGAGAAGAGAATAGTCGAAAATTTCGGTCGATGCCGAGGGCGGTGGCGTAGGATCCGTATCCTGCGCCGAAAGAGGCGCTACCCAAAGCAGGCAAACCAAAGCGGCGATGCCTACAGAAGTAAATTTTTTCATGTTGATTTAATTTTAAGTGAATAATTACTGAATAGCCCATGTATAGCGGTTTTCAGTTTTAATAATTATTTATTAATAATAATCCTGAGATAATTTTTATAATTTATCTGTCCGATTTATTCATTCATTAATTTTATTCGGGGTAAAATAAAGGATTGATACATGGTATTATGTGTTTTATTCATAGTAAATTAGATAAATATTTGTTTTCATAATATATTGCATTGCATACAAAATGTGTATTTAGTATATATATTTATAATACATTTAATCTCGAAAGGATACTAATATTGAATAGTAAAAGAGTGTTAAATAATTTATCTGCGTAAATTTTTTCTTCTCTATTTATCCGGTTACGTTAAAAATAAATTCAGAGATAGAGGTAAAAGAATCTGTAATCGGTATGCAAGAAAAACAAGGGCTTTTTATAATTTTGTTTCAGGTAGAAAATTATTTTTTATGATTGAACATTTTTGAGAAGAGTATACCGCACTCTGTTTATGACGGCAGAAAATAAATAACAAAAAGAAAAAAATGAAAATGGCTATAAGCATTGTCTCCGTAATTTTGATACTTCTGATAGCGGCAGGAGTTATTTTTATTCATCAACCGAGTTTCGGGCGACTTCCCCGGGGAGAACGGAAAGAGCGCATCATACAATCTCCCCAATACAGGAACGGCGAATTTCGTAATTATCATGATACGCCGTTAATGACATCGGGGAAAAGCCGTTTTAGAAGCTTGTCGGAGTTTCTGCTCGATAAACCCGAGGGAGTTTATCCCGGGAACATGGTTTCTGCCGTAAAAACAGATCTGAAACATTTACCGGCCGTTCAGGATGTAATGGTATGGTTCGGTCACTCTTCTTATTTGCTTCAATTGTCGGGAAAACGTTTTCTTGTAGATCCGGTATTTTGTATGGCTTCTCCGGTTTCGTTTTTTAATAAACCCTTTCATGGAACCGATATATACGATCCCGAAGATATGCCCGTAATCGATTATCTTGTGATTACGCACGACCATTGGGACCATTTGGACTACCATACGGTAAAACGGTTAAAAGATCGTATCGGGAAAGTCATTTGTCCATTAGGCGTGGGGGAACATTTCGAATACTGGGGTTTCGATAATCGTAAAATCATAGAACTCGATTGGCGGGAAAGCGCATCGTTAGTACCCGGTTTTACGGTATATTGTTTGCCTGCACGCCATTTTTCGGGTAGGGGGCTGATTTCGAACCAAACACTCTGGGCTTCCTTTCTGATCGAGTCTCCTTCGATAAATGTATATATAGGCGGTGATAGCGGGTACGATACTCATTATAAAGAAATAGGAGAACAATACGGTAATATAGATTTGGCGATTCTGGAGAACGGACAATATAGTGAGAATTGGAAATACATACATATGATGCCTTATTATCTGGGGCGCGCCGCCAAAGAATTGAATGCCGGCCAAATAATAACGGTGCACCATTCGAAATATGCATTATCGAAACATCGCTGGGACGAACCGTTGGAAAATGAAAAACGTGCGGCAGCGCAAGATTCCTTGTCTTTGATTATTTCCTGTATCGGAGAAATTATACCGTTGCAATCGGGAAAAAGTCTTTTTAAAGTAGATAACCGAAAAAGTTCCCGGTAATAGTAATCGAAAACCATTCTAATCCAAGGAGGTTTATATTGTTTCCAATCCCCGATATATCGATTTATATGACCGGACCGGCAGGATACCTTACGACAAACCGGAATCTTTTTTATGTGGTATCCGAGATAAAAAAACTTATAACGATTTAATTTCTAATAATAAAAAAATATACTTTGTGAAGCATATAGAAGCTTATTAAAAACATTTTTTACTGAAAATTTATCTCTATATTTGCGCCCGAATCGGCTTCTTGCGAATTTAAATAATCGTGAAAATGAAGACGATAGAATATAAATGGCTGAAAACAAGGATTTAGGCGTGGATGTAATGTTTAAATGAAAGGTGAAAAATGAGAGAGAACACGATGAATGATCAGGAAGTACTCTTGTTGCGCAGGAAATTAGATCTTTTACTTCGTACGGGTAAGTTACTTATGGAAAGCGCCGCTGACACAAATCGAATCGAACGGAATATGAAACGTGTCGCCGCTTTTATGGGAATTCCTGAGGAAAAACTGCATATTGATATTCGTTGGACCATGATTATGGTGAATGTTAGTGATGAAAGGCATTCTTTTTCAAAATTCCAGACTTGTGAGAAACATGGTATCAATATGACTACGATCTCTCAGATAAGCAAACTTTCATGGCGAGCGATCGAACAAGATTATTCTATCGATAAATACGAAGAAGAATTAGGGAAAATAGCCTCGCAACCCCGTAATTACGCGCATAATTTAGTCGCTATAGGAGCGGGTTTTGCCTGCGGAGGGTTCTGTAAACTGTTCGGATGCGACTGGATTGCATTCCTGTTTGCTTCTGTTTGTGCATTCGCCGGGTTTCAGGTACGGGCAAATTGCATCAAATTCGGTATTAACGTATATATGAGTATCGCGATAGCGGCATTCGTATCTACCTGTTTAGCATATGCTTCTTCTTATACCGGATTATCGTCTACTCCCTATCATCCATTACTGGCATGCGCTCTGTTTATCGTCCCGGGTGTACCCTTGATAAATTTTGTGGATGATATGATAGATAACCATTTGCTGATGGGAATTACCCGGGCCGCTAATACGGCAATGATTGTGGGTGCGTTAACGTTTGGCATCGCCTTTGTTATGCGGGTTTTGGGAATGAGCGATGTTGCAATCGACCATAAATTCAGCGAATTGAGCATGGTTCCGCATGACCCTTATTATGTGTATGCGGTTGCAGCTGCAATTGCCGCCGTGGGTTTTTCTATGATATTTAACGTACAGCGACGCTTGCTCTGGGTAGTTGCTTTGGGAGGTATAATTGCTGTGTGTACCCGTAATTTTGTAAACTTCGAATTGGGATTCGGCCCCATAATCGGTTCTTTTATGGGTAGTTTTATAGTAAGTCTTATTGCCGTAAAAGCGGTACACTGGTTTCATGTCCCCAATCATGTACTCACAATACCGTCTGTTATCCCGATGATTCCCGGGGTACTTATGTACCGTTCTTTACTGGCATTTATAAACTTGCACGGAGTAGTAGGGGAGGTAACTATCGCTTTTAATAATGGCATTACATCGGCTTTAATTATTCTTTGCATTTCTTTGGGTGTTGCCATTCCTAATATTTTTGCCCGTCGGTACATTGCCAGAGACCGTCAACTTTATTTGAAACAAGAACTCGAAAAACGACGGATTCGCGGCAAATTTATCGAGTGGTAATAATATCTTATTGTAAAACATACCAGAATAAAAATATCTCCGAAAAAACAGATTATTGAAAAGACGTTTTCACAGAGATATTATTCATATCATACATAAATCCCGTACTTTATCGGGAGTATGATAGAATCTATTTAATTTAAATGTGATGCGCAGCGTCTCATTGCTCATTATATCCATGAAACGGAATATTTCAGACATATTCAGTGGTTTACGTTCTTTTACATACTCTAAAATGATTTTATTTTTATTACGAAAAACGTGTTATTTATTGTATATTCAGATTAACTGAATTGTTTCATTAGAGGTAAAAATTCTAAACTTTGAAAATGTTATATGTGCCTTTAAAACAGTATTTTATAGTAGGAATAAGAGGAAAGAAGCAATAGATATCATAAAACAAGAATGATGCTGTTTTAAATATGCAATACTGTAAACCGTTATTTTTTATTCTCAATATACGATAAACAAAACAGAATTCAGATATTTAATTATCTGAATTCTGTCTCATCATTTAAAACTATAAAAGATTATTATCGGGAAACGCGCCACTTTTTTTACTAACCTTAATGAAAAAGCGAAACCGGTTGTTTCAGCTCTTCCCCTTTTTGTCCGATAATAAATCCTTTATTGTTCCATACCCGTGGAAATCCGCCGATATTATTATTAATAAACAATAAGCGGAATTTATGTTTACCTTTTTCTAAAGCCAAAGAAGTACGGTTATGAGAATGACGTATTAATTTACCGTCATTACTTAAAACGACTTTCCCGTCTATCTGCAGTTCATCCATTTCGGTCGATAAATAATAAACGCCATCACGGGGTACTTCGAAATATCCGGTATAACAAAAGGCTCCTTTATCTTCCAGAGCTGGTTTTAAATTAAAATCTTTTACAATCTCAGGAGATTCCCACCGGACATTTTCAGTGTCTTTCACATAGTAGAAGTCACCGGAGGCATGCGCCAATCGCATTCCAAGTTTTGTCTCTCCTTTATATGCCGGACGTAAATTTTCTTTTACCACATCGATTATACGGGTTCTACTCATTTTACCTGAAGGTAAAAGCGTAGCGATACATACCGTTTGATCATCACTGACGATTATCGGTTTGTTGTACATTTTAGAGTGGGGGGTAGGTTCACTTCCGTCCAAGGTATAAACCATAGGCAGATGACGACTATTAGAGAAACTCAACGTATCGGTTTCGACAATCGCAACATGGTCGGCCATAGGACCCTCCGGCAGCGGTATATGATAATCGATCCGATGCTCGTCTAATCGTACCAGTTGATTGTTTAACCGGCGTTCGAAAGATTTAAAATCCTTTTTCTCCAATGGAGACCATGTCAATTCGGCAATGGCTAATAATCGGGGATAGAGCATATATTCAGTATGAATAGGAGTCGTGGCGTATTCGGTCCACATATTACCCTGTGCTCCCAATACGTGATGACGTAAATCGGCCGGAATTTTCTCCGATGCGGGATTATAATGATATGTTTTACTCAACAATGTTTTAAAATTGATGGTAATAGGTTCTACTTCGATGTTGCCCTGTCCGAAATCGAGATATAACCATTCGGCGGGAGTCATAATCACATCGTGTCCCATAGAAGCAGCTTTAATTCCTCCTTCCTCACCACGCCAAGACATTACTGTTGCAGTGGGAGCTAAACCGCCCTCGAGAATTTCATCCCATCCGATCATGCTCTTACCCTGTTTAAGAAGAATTTTTTCGATGCGATGTATGAAATAGCTTTGTAAGTCGTGTGCGTCTTTTAATTTTTCATCCCGTATGCGTTTCTGACATTTTTCACAAGCATTCCATTTTACTTTCGGACATTCATCACCTCCAATATGAAAAAATTTTCCCGGGAATAAAGGAATTACCTCCTCTAAAACATCTTTAAGAAATTTAAAGGTCTGATCGTTCCCTGCACAGTACACATTTTCTTCTACCCCCCATTTATTCCTAAGTTGAAAAGGACCTCCGGTGCAAGATAACTCGGGATATGCCGTGAGAGCGGCCAATGCATGTCCCGGTAGTTCTACTTCCGGAATAACGGTGATGAATCGCTCGGCTGCATAGGCCACGACATCTTTTATCTGTTCCTGTGTATAATAGCCTTTGTGTATAGAGCCGTCGGCGTTGTAACGAACCGAACCGATTTCAGTCAGTTCGGGATATTTTTTTATTTCGATCGTCCATAAATGGTCATCGGTAAGATGCCAATGAAAACGGTTTAACTTATACATTGCCATTATATCCAACTGCTTTTTTATGAAATCGACATCATGAAAATGACGGCAGACATCGAGCATCATTCCCCGATAAGGATAGGCGGGTTCATCTTGAATAAATACACATGGAAGAATCCATTTAATATCTTTCACGATATTTTCGCTTTCGATTTCCGCAGGTAAAAGTTGCATAATAGTTTGCAGTGCATAAAAAACGCCCTGAACAGATTTAGACTCGATAGATATTTTATGGGGAGTAACGACCAAATTATATCCTTCGTCGTTCATACGTAGAGTTGTATCTAACTTGACCCGGATGCAATTATCCTTTGCCTCTTTCACCAGGTCGAGCCGATGTCCGGTTGAATGACGTATTTTCTCTGCGAAATATTCGGTGACCTTTTTTAAGGTATCGTTGTTTGTAACAAAAACCGTCTTCGAATTCAGTACAAATTCTCCGGCCTGCTGTTTTATCATTTTCGGTTCGGGCAGGATATGAAGGCCCTCATTGTAAGATTTTATTGCCTTTTTACTCTCGCAGGAGAACAACATAATAAAGACAAAAAGTATCAGATAAAAAGATTTAATTCGCATACATTTCAAGTTTTAATAATAACTACAATCTATTTAATTTTCTCCATAATTAACGCGTACATTGATTACCTCCAGATTATCGACCGGTACTTCTATATTCTGATAGCCTTTTTTCTTAAAAGTCAGAATTTCATGGTTCCCCGCTTCAACTTTATATCTCCCTTTTTCATCGCTCTTACCTAACAATTTGCCTGAGCTATTCGCATATATCCTCACGTTATCGATCAGGGTTGCCTGTACGTCTCGTATTTCTCCGCGAATGATTATATTTTTACTACTTTTAACCGTATTCGCAGTTGCTTCGGATGCTGTATATTCAAAATCGCCGACCGCTATTGTTTTTCTTTGAAGAATATTGTCGGAGGCGGCTCCTATTTGTAATTCGAATTCACCGGGTTCGACTACTCTTTTGTTTTCATTATCTACGATATACAAATCTTTTACTGCAACTTTTAGCCCGACAGTTTGAGTATTTCCCGGCATGACCGTTACTTTTTTAAAATCTCGAAGTTGTTTTACGGGGGTAACAACCGTGCTTACTTTATCACGTACATATAATTGAACTACTTCCCGGCCTTGTCTTTTCCCTATGTTTTTAATACCGGCTTTAATATATATAGTATCTGAAAGATTATAATGCTCTTTATCTGTAACTAAAGAATTGTAAACAAAGGATGTATAAGTAAGTCCATGACCGAATGCAAATAGGGGATCGGGACTGGAAAAAACGTAATCTCTACCCGGAGATTCATAACTTCCCGGATTTTTATAAAATCCTTTGTCGGAAGGAAGATAATTGTAATAAACCGGTAAATGGCCGGTACTCCGGGGAAAGGAAAAAGTGAGTCTGCCCGATGGAGATACTTTTCCGAAAAGAATATCGGCAATAGAATTTCCGGCTTGTTCTCCGGCGTACCATTGTGTCAGAATAGCCGGTATATGATCCTTTTCCCAAGAGATGACGAATGGTTTTCCGGTAACCAGAACCAACACAACAGGCGTTCCGGTTGCGTAAACCTCTTTTATTAACCGGTGCTGTACCCCAGTAAGACTCAAATCATTTAAATCGAATCCCTCTCCGCAAGTAGAACTTTTATAATCACGTGCCAAAGCCGCACTCGCACTACCACAAAAAATGATAGCTACATCGCTTTTACGAGCTGCTTCGACTGCATTTTTTATTCCACCGGTATTCAATGATACCAGATCACACCCTTTTTCATAATGTATAGATACTTTATCTTCCAAAAGCTGCCTGATACCGGCTAAAGGGGTAACGCCATCTTTGTTGTTACGACTCCATGTATAATCACCGAATTGTACCTGATCGGCATTGGGGCCTATTACCGCTATAGATTTAAGTTTTTCAGCGTCGAGAGGTAGTATGTTGTTCTCATTTTTCAACAATACGACCGACTCGTCTGCTATTTTTTTAGAAAGTAATATCCCTTCTTTCGGATGCATTTTACTTTGGATATACTGCTCTCCATAAGGGTCTTCGAAAAGCCCCATTTTAAACTTTACATACAATACCCGTCGAACCGATTCGTTCAGAATATCTTCATCCAGTTTTCCTTTTTTAATAAGATTTGCCAGCAGAGGATAGCAGTTACTGGATGCTTCTACATCGAGTCCCGCGGAAAAGGCCTGAAGAGCCGCTTCCTCACCATTACGTGCTGTATGATGGAATGTTTTCAACATTTCTATTGCCCCCCAATCGGAGTATACATATCCTTTAAACCCAAACTGATTACGAAGTACTTCGGTCAGTAAATATTCAGAAGCGGAATTCGGGATACGATTCCATGAATTGTAAGTAGACATAACCGCAAGAACCGGGGTGTTTTTAATCACCATTTCGAAAGGTTTAAGGTATACTTCGTGTAAATCGCGAAGTCCGCATTCTACCGAAGCCAGATTTAATCCGCTGAGCGGGTTACCGTGCGGGCCGTAATGTTTCAGCATCGGCGAGATACCATTATCCAAATAACCTTCAACTTCTGCTATTCCGAATAAACCGCAAAGAAAAGGATCTTCTCCATAAGATTCTTCAACGCGACCCCACCGTAAATCGCGTACTACATCGATACAAGGGGCCAATACCTGATGCATTCCCTGCGCATGCAAATCTTTTGTTATCATGGCAGCCTTGCGATAGGCCAGTTCGGGATTGAAGGTACTGCCAAGAGCCACGTTCTGCGGATAAATGACAGAACCTTCATGTACAGAGCCATGTAACGATTCCGCCACTGTGAATATCGGTATTCCGAGCCGGGTTTCCTCTACCATAAATTTCTGTATCGCTTGCATATTTTTACGGCAATTTGCACCCGTAAGCGGAAAGCCTTCTACAAACCCCCATCCCCATCCTTTTGAAAATGATTTCAACTTTTCTATATCCAATGTTTGACCATCGAATATATTCCAGGAATGAATATGTCTGATTTGCGCGATTTTTTCCTCTAAGGTCATTCGCTTTAAAAGGTCGTCGACTCTTTCTTGTATCGGCAACTGTGACTGTTTGTATGGCGGTTCTTGGGCGAATACAGATATTCCCGTCAGGAATAGGCAACCGCATAACAACAATCGGGATATACTTTCTTTTATCATGAATATGTTCGCTTTCAATTTTTCTGGTAATTTTGTTCTATTTCTGTATGGTAACGTTTATAAAGATCCTCAACGACTGCAATAGTTCCTTCCGGATTTTCACGGGTAAGGTAGGTCGAATTGGCAAGCACCCATTCCTGTTCCATTTTGGAATAATCGGGATACGGCATTTTTCCCCCGTATAACAGGCCGGTTTTATAGGTCACATAAGCTTCCCAACGAGGAAGATAGAAATCGGTCAGCAATCCGCTCCATTCTTTGTTCGCATAGTCGTGTAAATCTGTATCCGTATCTGTCCAGGTCGTAATCTGCCTCTTGGCATTGGTGACAAATCGTCTTTTTTCTTCGGGAGAGCATCCCGCTTTTTCCGCGTCAGCCAACCAAGTGCCTAACATAAATTCTTTACGAGTGGTAAGTAATCGGTCTACGTCTTTTATAATATCCAGAAATTTCCCGCTATACACCATAAATCGTTTTTTATCTTTTTTCTGGAAAGCCTGTGTCATTTCTTTATGTAAATATTTGGCATAATCGGACAATACCTGTCGAGTGACATCCGTCAGATCATATTCATAAGTATCAGAATGATCGAATCTTTTTCGTGACTGATAAAGTAGTTCCCAAGCTTTTACAATCTTCATGGGATCATAAAAGAGCTCGGTAGTTCCCCAAGCCGAAGCATGCTTAATCGTATCTGCTGGACGGGCACAGATATAAGACTCAACAGGTCCCCCGATTTGGTTATGGCATTCGTAAATTGATTCGGATAATAATTTCCAGGCTTTTTTACAATTATTATCTTCTGTTCCATAGCGATAATAAGTATAGTTGTCGATCCATTCGGGAATGTGTATACTATCGGTGCGCCAAGCCATGTCATACACCATATCATATACAACGGGAAGGGTACCGATTCCTTCGGGAGCCGTGCCGATGCCGCACAAATTTTTCCCCATGGGATGATGTTTGGCGAAGACAGGCCCCGAGGCATAACTGCTCATTATTCCATGTAACCCTGTTTTCCCTCCGAAGTTGGGTAAGGCGCACCATATCCATTGATGGTTCAGGTGTCCTTCCGGTTTATAAAAGAAGGAAGTTTTTATTCCTCCCCATTGCGGACGTTCGCAGGCCATCAAATCGAGAATAATAACTTCGCCGGGTTTAAGCCCTTCTATCAGCTCTTTTGCAGGATTACGCTGCCACCCCTGAAGCACCCATATGGCTTGCGGGTTTACTTTACGCATTGATTGTAAAATTTTTTGCGCGGCGAGTTTCACATCGATTCCTTCTGAGGTTCCGCCCTCATGAAAAGGATCGCCGCCAAAAAACTGCGCTTCACCGAATAATTTTTTTTGTTCGTCATAGTAAATTGCGGCAATCTTTTCGAAAAGCGGATCGGTAGGATCCAGGAAGGCCGGACGTTGAAAAGTACACCACTTTCCTTGCGATTTAATACGGGCATCGGGATATTTTTCTTTCAGGGCATTGGGTACCATACCGTAAAATCCCTGAAATACAGGTTTCATTCCCAACTCCCGCATCCGTTTCAGCATTTTGTGTTGCAGATCTGTTTGCCGTGCTATAAATTCCGGTGTGACCGGTCCACCGAAACCTTCCAGATTACCCATAAGCCACCAGGCTTCATAACCGGCTCCCGGTAAAAACTTACGTATTTCATCTTCATTAAAGTTCAGCCTTCGCAAAGTATTCTGCCATACCGCATATTGGCCGTAAACGGCGACTAATGGCATGTTGATACCTTGAAGAGCCATTCTATCGATTTCTTTCTCCCATTGTTTCCAGTCCCAAAAAGCCATCGAATAACTGTAGGTACAATAATTTAAATAGTAGCGATAGGGGAAAGAAGCCGAAATTTTTATTTTTTCTCTCACCGGAGGCAGAGGAACCGGTAATTCCGATAAATTATTCCCGCACCAAGATACCGATTTATGACAATAATTTCTCAAATAGTGATTTAATCCACGAGCTATAGATATACCGTTATTTCCTCTTATGACAATCTTGTTGTCTTCTGTTTGCTCCAATTCGAAAAAATCGGACTCGGAAGGAACCTTCTCGAAGATAAAAAAAGAAGCTGCATTATCCGGTAATAACCGTTTTGCTAACTCATAACAGGGATTATCAGATTCAACAGAGGATGAACATCCGTATACGGTAGTAAATATAAGCAGGGATAAAAGTACTTTTCGCATTAGAATTTAATTTGTTAATTCAATTTTCATGATTTTCAGAGGTTGTCTTTACCGGTTTTTATAATTTTTACCGGGGTACGCGACAATACAGTATAAGAAAAGAATGAAAATTTATAGTTTTACATCGACAAAAACAGGATAATGATCGGATAAGGTTGCTGTATCGACAATTTTACCATCTACAGTAAGATGGCGCAAAATATGTGTTTGAACAATTTTAACCGTAGAAGATTTTTTGTTTTTCATTAATAGAATATAATCAATCAAAGCCCCGGAATCGATTCTTCCCGGTATGGAATTTCCGACAGTATCGCTGATAATAGTAAAGTTTTTCGACCACACCGGGAATGATATGCCTCCATGAGGCCAACGGTGAGAATCATTTAAATCACCGGCAAGAAATACCGGTTTATCCTTCTTTTTAATCCGATCAGATACGGTTTGTGCTCCTTCGCAGCGTTTTTCATCATTCAGATCGGAATGTGTACCGATAAAAATGAACTTTTCTAAATCGACAACTATTGCGACTCTGGTTTCATCGCCCGGTAAATGAATGTACTGTACATTTTTTACCGGCAAATTCTTTTTAACTAATACTCCGCATCCAATACTGCCCTTATCGAACGGAGCCGCATTGCCATAATAGGGGACATAACCGCTACCGCTTGCATCGGCGATTTCTTTTAAAAGATAGCGGGATCCTCTGCCTATGGCAGCGCTATCCAATTCTTGTAAAGCGATAACATCCGCATCTAAGGCCCTGATTACATCGGCCAGATTCTTGATATTTTCTTTTGTTAATTCACCAGGATCGGTAGCTCCTTTACAATAATGAGTATTATAACTAAGTAAGCGTATTACCTCATTCTCCTTATTGTAATTCTGAGCATTTATAGGAAAAAATAATAATGATGCTATTGTGATTCCCCACAGTTTTTGTGACATAATTCTCATTGGCTTAAAATATAACAGTTTCGAAAACAAAAAATTAATTTTTTACTATTTTCCGTATTAAACTTTTATCTAAAGTCGAAGCTTTAACGATGTATACTCCCTTCGGCTGGTTCGACATGTTCACGATAGAGGCGTTTTCATCATTCATTTCTATCACTTTTTCACCGGATATTGTATAAACTTCTATACGTTTTACCTCATTATTTTCGCTTTTCGTGTAAAGGGTAGCATCCACAGGATTAAAGTAGATAATAATATTTTCTTCATTCGGTATGTTTGTGATACCGGAATAACCGGGTACATATATATCGACAAAAACCGGATAATGATCCGAAACATTTTTCAGATCTACCGTTGCTCCATTTATTTCAAGGGTACGTACAATGTGTGTTTGTACGATCTGTATCCCTGAATTTCCGTAATCGTGAAAAAGGATATAATCGATTAATCCCTGATCGTCGCCCTCATTACCATGCGAACCATTCCATACGGTATTGCCTTTCGTATCGCTGGCTATTACAAATTTTTCCATCAAAATGGGAAAAGCTATACCTCCATTACCCCAACGGTGAGAATCATTTAAATCCCCTGCCAAAAATACCGGCTTACGTATATAATCCACTTCATTATTAATGATATTGGCTTCTTGTATGCGTCTGGTATCATCTAAGTCACAATGAGTGCTGATAAAAACAAATTTTTCAAGATCGGTTCTTACTGCTATACGAGGTTCATTCCCGGGTAAATCGATCATTTTAATTTTACTTATCGGGAAAGATTTCTTTATCAGACTACCGCAACCTAAACGGCCACCGTCCCAGTTGGCTGCCGCTCCGAAAACAGGAGTATAATCTAAACCGGTTGCTTGGGCTATTTGGCCTAACAAGTATCGTTTCCCACGACTATTTGCCGCACTATCGAGTTCCTGCAAGGATACGATGTCTGCATTTAATGTTTTAATCACCGAGGCCAGTAACCGTGTATTGCTATCACTAATAGTACCGGGATCGGTTCCTCCTTTACAATAATGGGTATTATAGGTAAGAAGCCTGATTGCGTTATTATCTTTGGGATAGGTTTGCGCTGATAATTCCAGACACATACACAAAAGAGTACAAAAGAATATATATTTTTTCATATTACTCTCTGATTTTACCACAACCGGCAGAAAGAGAAATTCTTCCTGCCAGTTGCTGAAATTAATTTTTAATTTATTTTTTAATAATTTTTAGCACTATTTCATCAGTAGCTGTAATTACTTTTACAAAGTACAAACCCGAGGCAAGATCTGCCACATTCACCTTTTGTACCCCTTGCATACTCTTTACTCTTGCACCGGCAGTAGAATAAATATCAACACGTCGAACGTCGGGAGACGATACATAAATTACATCTTCAACAGGATTGGGACCTACCGTTACCGATTTTTCCTGAACCGTATTTATTCCAGAATTCTTCACGACTCTAACCCAAACTGTATTCAGGGCAAGTTGGGGGTAGGCGGCATTTTGCATCTCGCAACGATAAGAATTACCTACACATTCGTCTCCGAAACTAAACCAGCCGGTTAAATCTTCCGATGTAGGGGTAATAACATCTCCCCCCTCATTTTTCCAGGTAAATGTAGTCAGCTGCCCCAGAATATCATATTCAGAAGACAAATCGATATCTTCATCTACCTCGATTTCATATTCTCCACTTTCATTTTTTATTCCTACAGGATAACCTCCTGCCGTTTTCCATTGAGACTTATAACCGCTTTTTAATACTTCGCCTGTGGCAGGATGCATCGGTAATGTGGAGTAAGTGTAACAATTGTCTTCCAGATTTAGCAACCAATCCAGAAATTCCGTTTTACGGCAATCATTACAAATGAAAGAGGTTTCGTCCGATAAGATATTTTTATATCCTTCGAGTTGTCGGCATTTACCGGTAGAACCGCTTAGGTCGATTTGTTTTACATAAGGGTTACGTCTGATATGTAAATAACAATCATTCTCTTCGTTTGTCATGGCTATTTTTACGGTATCTAATTGTGTATTAGATATATGCACGACTGTTGCTTTACAATCTCTCAACACAAAATTACCTTTCAGGTTTTGTACGGCAGGTAAAGCCGGGTACCATTTATTATCTCCTTCGGTATTTGTCCAGGTTAAAGTGCTCGTTTTTCCGTTAAAGGGAGCATCCATTTTTACACAAAGTCCGAATACGGTTTCCGCATAAGAAGGCGTATAAGAACGCCAGATTTGCCCTTCGGCGTTTTTCCAGGTATTCATATCATCCCAAGAAAATCCCTCCCGATGAATATCGATACCCATTACCTCTGCATTACATTTTCCTTCGATAGCCGAAGGTTGTTTAAAGAAAGCGGCGTAATCGGCAACTTCTTCTGTGTTGAAATTAAAAATTTGATCCTGTGCAAATACAGTGATAGCACACCAGGCAAACACTACTAAAGTGAATACCCTTTTTCCAATTGAAGTAATACTTTTCATAAATCGAAGAATTAAGTGTTAAACAATAGTTTATAATTATTTTATAAGGGAGGCCGTCATCAGCCCCCCTTTTTTTTTAAAAGCTAAGGCCATCATCCCAATTCGGGTTTTGAGTAATTTTTCCGTTGCTCAATACTCTTTCCTGAGTCGGAATAGGGTACAGATAATCTCTGTCTTCTCTCCATTTACGGGGTTCGTCTTTAACATCGTGTACGATGATATTCCCTTCAAATCCGTTTGTCAAGCGGAATTCGTTACCCAGTTTATAAAATTTACGTATGTTTTTTACAGCCGCCCCCGAAGGTTTCTTTCCGGTATATATGCAAATATCCACTTTATCTTTATCCAATAAAGTCCCGTCGTTCATATCGAAGACATCGAACCGGTTATCTCCCGATCCCTGTTTTAATTCGGGGAAATACATTCCCAAATAAGGTTGTTCGAAGATTTTCCCTTCTTTCCACCTCATTACGTCATAATAGCGGAAGCCTTCGAGAATAAGTTCGATCGTACGTTCACGCCGTATTTCGAGAATTACCCCTTTATTGGGTCCGGTGACATTCGCATATCCTGTTTGTACATTACTGAGATAAGGATCGGGATTAGCATTGGCAGCTGCCATATCGATATTGGGCATTCCTATGCGGTCGCGTATTTTTTTAATCGAGATATTGAGATCTTCTTGAATCAGCGTACCTCTTTCGGCTTTTGCTTCGGCAAAATTGAGATACACTTCTGCTGCTCTAAATAAAATATAATCGTTTGATGAACCCATGTATCCGTCTCCATTTTTATCGGTCACCCATTTTATAATCTGATAACCTGTAGTGGAGGAGTTAAAATTAGGCGACTCTACGGTGGTGCTGTTAATGCGCATGTAACCGGGGCCTACAACGGTTTGGGTCAAACGCGGATCACGATTCTGCATTTCATCATAATACTCCATGGTTTCGTAATCGGCTTTATCGGTAAATCGGCTACCGTCGGTCATCAAATAGCTGTTAACTACTTTCTTATTCATTCCGGGGCGTCCGTAAGTAGATGCCATAGTATTATAATTGGCTTCGTGCACCACGGCTTTTCCTTTATCATAATCTCTTGCCAAGATCACTTCTTGCGCAATGGCATCCATCGAAGAAAATAAATCACGGTACGGTTTATCGCCCTTGTTATATATAGAGTACGGGCTGGAAGTGATAAATTCCCCAGACACATCGATACATTGGTCTAAAAGTTCTTCGTAGCCTGGAATACCGTGATATTTGCGGTAAGTACCTTCAAATAGGCAGATTCTCGATTTCAAAGCCATCGCCGTCCATTTAGTCACTCTATACAATTCTGTTTTATCGGGACAATACTTAATGGCATAATCGATGTCTTCGAGCATTTTATTAATAACATATATTCTGGAGTCTCGCGGTTTAGTCAGATCTGCGTCATTCGAAGGCAACGCTTTATCATACCAGGGTACATCTCCAAAACGTTTTACTTTTTCAAAATAGAAATAAGCTCTGAAAAATCGAGCGATTCCGTCATACTGTTCCCGAACGGCAGGATCGGGACAACGGTGTGAATGTTCTAAATAAAAATTGATATTACGCAGGTAGTCCCAACTCCAGCCGCCACCGGAAGTAGGAATGGTACGTGAGCCTATAACCGCTTCGGGGAGAGTAAATACGCACACGACATCTTCACTTTCACCATAGCCTTGAGAAGCTTCAGGGAACATTCCATAAAAATTATTCGTGGCGCTCATTAATTCCTGTTCATTGTTGTAATAAGTTTCGGGAGCTAAAGCATCGAGTGGAAACCGGTCGAGCATATCTGCGCATCCGATTGCAACCGATAACAGGAAAGAATAGCATATATAAAATAATATATTAATTTTTTTCATCATCTTATCTATTAAAAGTTATTTAAAATGTCAGATCTAAACCAAAGGAGAAAGTTTTGGCATAAGGGTATACGCGGGCATCTGCATCTGCAGAAAATTGTTCGGGGTCTACATAGTCGGTTTTGAGTTTCGTCCATGTAAGCAAGTTATCTCCGCTAAAATAAAATCTCACGCGATCTATACCCACTTTAGCGGTCCACAAATGCGGTAAAGTATAACCGATGGTCACGTTTTTAAGACGGCAATAAGCCAGATTTTGTAAATAACGATCGTTTACCTTAGCCAAAGATCGGTCGCCTTGAGCTGCATAACCGCGCATTCTCGGGAAGTAGGCATCGGGATTATCTTCTGTCCAAATTTTACCAGGTAAGTCTATCGGAGTAAATGAAGCGTAAGGACGGGCATATCCACCCCAGAAAAGCATAGCGTTACCGCCCGGATAACGGTTTTGGCGTCCTATTCCCTGGAAGAAAGCCGAACAGTCGATACCTGCCCACGAAAAACCTACATTCCCACTATAAGTATAACGGGGTCTCGAGTTACCGATAATACGCATATCTCCGCGGTCATCGGCGGTTTTCTTTCCGTCATCTATCCTTCCGCTGCCGTCGAGGTCTTCAAAAATCATGTCACCGGCTTTTAAGCCTTTGTTCTCTCCGATAGCGGTTTCAAGGATATTTTTACAAACGTAACTATGGTCTACTGCTTCCTGATAGGCCTTTGCCTGCTCATCGGTTTCGAAGAGGCCCGAAACGTGATAGCCCCATATTTCACCGATTTCCATACCCACATAGTAACTCGATTTACTGAATTCTTTCAGTGGATTGTCATATTTAGTGATAAACGAGCGGCTGTCAGCCAAACTCAAAGACAGATTATAGCTGAAGGGTTTGTCAAAAAGAGTGAAACTATCGTTCCATCCCAATGTCATTTCAAATCCCTTGGTACGCAAGTCGGCTGCATTTTCACGGGGTGATTTTGCTCCGTAAACTCCGGGCAATACTTTACCGGGTACAAGCATATCTTTGGTATCCCGAATAAAAAGATCGGCACTGTAGGTCAATCGGTTGTTAAACAATCCTACATCGATACCCAAATTTTTGTGTATAATTGTTTCCCAAGTAAGATTGCCGGCGGTAGGAGGAGGGGATACCTGTGCATAGGTAAGTTTTTCGCCATCGATAAGATAATTATCGAACTGAACCATATTGATGGTTTGTAAGTAGAGGTAACAATCTTTTACCGCCTGATTACCTAATGCACCGATTGAACCTCTTATTTTTAAATTAGATACGACATTTCGAGCCGGTTCGAAGAACTTTTCTTCACTGATTCGCCACCCAGCTGTTAAAGAGGGGAAAATCCCGGCTCGTTGGTCTCTTGGGAAACGGGAAGATGCGTCCCATCGAACAATAACATCGGCCAGGTACTTACCCTGCCAGTCGTAACCTAAACGACCGAAATAGCCTAATAAAGCCCATTCGTTTTGTCCGCCTTCTAACGTAACATCCTTTCCTATATCGCCCAAATTAAAATCGTTTAGATTGTTCGATTGAATATTTAGTTTAGTAGCGTAGTTTTTTTTATATGCGCTTTGCTCGTAGTTGAATCCGAGTACAGCATTCAGGTTATGACCTCCAAATGACCGACCGTAATTGAAATAAGCATCGATACTGTGATAATAGGTTCTTTCATTTAACTGTCTTAACTTATTTTTGAATAGTGAACCACCGGCATCTTCCAATATCCCCGGATGTTGAGAAAATTGCGATTTAGCGGTACGCTCCATATAGTCGACCGTATTTAATTTAAAGCTATAATTAGTTATAAAAGAGAGTCCTTTAAACAAGTTGAAAGTCGCACCAACCGAATAGATCATTTGCTTTTTGTCATCTACCGATTTTGAATTTCCGTCGGCAGTCATTATATGTACACCGTCGGTCGGTTGCTGCGAAATTACCGGATTACTGAATACATGAGTTCCGTCGGGATTATACGGCATCAGGAACGGTAGAGCATGAAATGTGTAATTGGGCAGGTTATTCCCATGTCCCAATCCCGGAGCCGAATACTTGGAGGAGAAGAAGCTGGTAGAGAAATTAAGAGTTAACCATGATTTTACCTCTGCATTTAAACGAGCCCTGAGATTCCCTGTTTTATACTTGTCTGCATTTTGGGCATATATACCGGTTTGTGTATTGAAGTTCCCACTAACCATATAATTAACCTTATCGGTACCACCAGATATACTAATGTTGTTATCCCAGGTAGGTCTGCTGGAATCGATCAGATAATTATACCAGTCGAAGTTGGCATAATACATATAGGTATCTTCCCCTGTACGATTTTGTATTACGGTCCAAGGGCGAGCTGGATTCTCTGTTTTGTCAAACCGTCTTGCTTCCAGTTCTTTATAGTCGTCTTCGGTATAGCGTGTATAAGGATTTCCGTTGTACGAAGTCATAAAGCCATCTGCTAATCGAGCAGCGTCATAACCTGTGGTAATAAAATCGGTATTTGTCGTTTCAGTAGAAAAACTGAATCGTCCATTATAATTTATTTGCATTTTCCCGCTTTTCCCTTTCTTGGTAGTAACTAATACTACGCCGAAAGGAGCTCTGGCACCGTATATAGCAGAAGATGCGTCTTTTAATACTGAAATGGATTCTACGTCACGCGGGTTCAAGTTATCTATATTTCCTTCGATACCGTCTATCAGAATCAAAGGTTTCGACTCTTCGTTAATGGAAGCGAACCCGCGAATGTTCATATTGGTGGCTTCTCCCGGCTTTCCAGAACCAAATGTAATATTTAAATTGGGAATCGTACCTTGTATTGCTTGCCCGAGTGTTGCTACCGGCCGATTTTCTATCGCTTTCGAGTCGATATAACCAATCGCTCCGGTCAAATTTACTTTCTTTTGTGTACCGTAACCGATAACCACTACTTCGTCGAGCGCATTGCTGTTTTCTTCCATTCTTACGTTAATGGTAGTTTTCTCTTTCACTTTTACAGAGAAAGGTTTGTAACCGATATAAGTAAAGGTAAGTGTACTTCCTTTAGGCACTTTAATGGAATAGTTACCATCCATATCGGTAATACTTTTCCCGATACCGTCTATTGCTATATTAACCCCGATCAATAATTCTCCTGCAGCATCGGTTACTCTTCCATTTATGAGAAGTTCTTTTTCTTCTTGAGTTTGCTCTTGTAATTTTGAAAGGACAATATGATTATCTTTTATTTCATAATTCAATGGTTGTCCTTCTAAAATGAGACCCAATACTTTTTTAAGAGATTCGTCTTTAACGTTAATAGTGATACGTTTAGTCATATCTACATCATTTACATTAAAGAAAAAAGAATTTCCGGTTTGTTTTTTTACAGCTTCGAGGGCATCTTTAACCGTCACGTTATTCAGGTTAAGCGTTACATTTTGTGCCTGAACCATAGTACACCAGCTAAATAGCAGCAATGTAAATAGTCTTAATTTTTTTTTCATCATAAGGTTTTAATAAGATTAATTCAAAAAATAAAAAGCGGGAATATCAAAACATAGTATACATAGATTTAAGTAATTCCGGTTTATATAAAAGACCGTTACGGGAAGAAATTGTGTAGTCTCTATATAAAAAAAATTGGATTAAATTTTTATTAATTAAGCGATTTTCATTGAAAAGAGGTGAAAAACTACCTAATATAGTTGATATTTTATTCGATTAATAAAGGTTTATTCCCAAGCCAATGCATACCGGGGAAGATATTTTTACGAATATGTTTTCCTGCTAAGTTTGTTTCAATTTTTACTTTACGGGATGTATTCAGGTGTATCCCTGTAATCATAGATTCATCGGGTACAATGTGAATTACTCCCTGATCTTTCCATGCCGAGCAATTCCAACATTGTATATTGCCTTTTTCGTCTATGACAACATAAGCCGAAGTAAGAGTACATTCTTCCATCGCTTTAAATATTTCCTGTACCGTATTATCCCCGGAACCTCCTCGTTTTCCGAAAGAACAAACCGAATATTCATCATCCGGACGCAGCCAAGGACTAATCATATCCAGATATTGCTCTCCGACAATAGAATCTACCGGATACCAATCCTGCCGTTTATCCCTCCGTTCAGAGCAGACTTGAGCTTTTATATAAGGATCTGGAACAAAGCCCCAACGTAAATTTCCGTTCAAATCCATAATTTGTGCACAGGCTCCCAAAGTATCCATGAAATCGGTTAAATAATATACTTTTCCCGTCAGTAAATATAGATAATAAGAGGCGTAAATTTTCCAGGCTGTCCATCCGTGAGGAGAATTCATAATTTGATTGGGAACGAAGTAAATATCGAGCGCTTCCCAAAAGCGAAGTGTTGCACCTCGCATGCGACAATCGGGAATTAGTAGTTGCTCGAGACACCGATGTTTATTCATCAGATAAATTGCAGCATCTGCATATTGTTTCCGTTTATGGGTATTTTTTTCTAATAAGCCCCGCAATGCCAATTGCAAAGCACTACAAGTTATCATTCCATCCTCGAAGGTCATATCTCCTTCGGTCTGTATATCGTCTAACCTCATTAACAAATCGTCGATCGCTTTGTATGCCGATTTTTTATGCCTGTCGTAACGTTCTTTCCATTTTGATTGTCCGATAAATTTTTTTTCGGCTCTAACCAGTTCGAGCATAGATTTTGCAGGATATATTACAGCTGTATAATGCGTCCCTTTAGAACGGTAAGCTCCATCATGTGACTGAATTTTTTCAGAACAGAGATAATCGCCTAATTGAGCTGCTTTTTCAAGATAACTCAGGTTTTCTGTTGTTTCCCATAAATCTACCAGCATACCGATAAGGGAGGAAAAATTCTGTATTCTGTCCGGAGCCGCTTCTATTTTTGGAATACCACTTAAAGTGTCTATAAGTAGAGGAAGGGTGCGACAAAACCGAGCTTCTAACATTTGATCTTTAACGGCATCGGGAAAATGACGGGCACCGAGAAATGCGGTATAATATCCGTAGAAAGTTTCACAGCTATTTGAAAATAGCGGAGGATTCTTTGCTACAAAGTCACGGGCATTTTTCATATACCATGACCATGAATTACGTACATAGATATTTGTTTCGGCTGTTTTATCGTTTAAAGCTGTCGCTGAGATTTGAAAAATTCCATTTTGGCCAAGTGGAACAAAATAGGCTGTATAAAGGTTTTCTGAAAGCGTATCGACCGGTAATTCTGTCAAAACATCATTCGGAGATTTTATAATAAGATTTTTAAGTGGATATCGACTGTGAATTAACAAACGGCATTTTTCTTTTTCGGTAATCGTATATTTGTCGCATTCGATCATGGGAGTTTGTATCCATTGAGATAATGTTTTTTTTACATCAGATAATTCCTCGATGCCTCCCAAATGTAGATTCCAATTTTTAGTTTCACCCGGTTTGAGCGGATACATATTTTGAGGATGTCTTTCCGGTAATGGTAAACAATGCAACAAATCTAAGCTTGCCGTTTTTACCTGATGCCCCCATTTCCATTTCAATAAACCTTCATAGACATAATTTATCGTATAGCAGGCTACAGGCTCTTCTACACCGATAGCCAGTATAATTTGTCTCGGAGACATAAAGTATCCCCATGTAAAATTTTTTTCACAACGTAGTAAAGTAGGGAAGAATTTGGTATCCCATTCGGGAAATGTTCTCATTTCTGAATCAATTCCAAGAATAAGGCGTGAATATTCGGGTTCATAGTTTTTTTCTCTCAAATTGGTAAGTTTACATTCTACCACCAAATGATCTGTCATTGGCAGGTATTGAAGCATATATCGAATGCCATCCACTTCTGCCGCAAAAGTATTGGGCTGGATGGCGACAGGCGATAAGTTTATTCCTTTCCAGGATGGCCCCGCCAATGTATCTTTTCTGAAAGGAATAACTTCCCAGACATCGTTTATGCGTTGTTCGTACTGTTGAAGGGTTCCGTTTCGAGAATCGATTAATGCCTTCCATCCTTGCTGTTCACTACCTAATATGAGATATTCTTTAGCATGAAGAGACCAAGAATGAAAGATTATTGCAAAAAAAAAGCAAAAGTTGACTAAATATTGGTGTTGAATATTCATGGATGTCGTGTTTATGTATATAAGTCAGATATTGCTGCATTACCATTATACCAACCAATAGTTATATGATATGTATACCTTATCGGAAATTGTCAATGATAAAAAGAAGTATTAATGAAAAATAAGAATTTCTTTTTTGTCTCTATTATATCGGTAATTAAATTTATTCGTAGCAGACATTATGTCCATTATCTGTATAATATTGTCGGCCTCTATTTTAAGATCTCCATAAAATATCAGATTCTTTAAACCCTCATTTTCAAAATGAATGGATACGTCAAAAGCTCTTTCTAAAACTTTGGCGATTGTACCTAATTTTTCTTCATTAAAGAAAACATCATCATGAATCCAAGAATTAGTGTATTCTGTATTGATATCTTTTAAAGTTAAAACCCCCGTTTTTTTATTGCAAATTATCAATTGATTGGGTTTCATTAAAATTGATTTTTCATATCTACTGTCAGAAAAATCGATAGATCCTTCCTGAAGAGCTACCCGAATTTCGTCATCATCTTGATAATTCTGAACATTAAATTTTGTACCTAATACTTTTACTTTTACATTACCTGATGTTACCATTAAAGGAAGTTGAGGATTTTTACTGATTTCAAAGTATCCTTCTCCTTGCAAGGACAAATCGCGATTACTCACTCCAAATTGGTTATTATAACATAAAGACGAGGACGCATTCAACCACACCACGCTACCGTCAGGCAAAGATATTTTTACTTTCGCTTTTCTGGGAGATTCCAGCTTGTAAGACATTACTTCTTCGTTCTGATGATTTCGCAACCCATATTGTAACCCGATACCGGCTCCAAAAATCAGTATTATGCATGCGGCATAATATAATATTTTTCGCAAAGCGATAGGCCTTTTAGTTACATTTATATCGCTCTTTTTAATACGATCAAGAAAGTTTTGATAGGCTTGTTCTTTATGAAAACGCTTTTTTGCGAAAGCGCCGTTTGAAAGTAACCAAGATTCTTGAAATTGACGAAAATACTTTTCATTTTCATTAGAAGCTTTTACCCATTTTCTCAAAACTTGTAACTCGTCAGACGAAATGGTTCTTTCTAAAAAAGAAAGAATTAAACTATCTATATTTGTTATTTTTTTCTCCATATCTATAAAATAAGACAAGCGTTTTCAATTTTGGGGCAGTCTAATATTACTATTTTGTTACAATATAATTAAATAAGTGTTAATAATACGAGAATAAACATGAGATAATCTCTTAGCTCTATCCTTAATTGCATCAGTGCGTTTTTCATATGATACTTCACTGTATTTATAGATATACTTAATGTATCAGCAATTTCCTCGTACTTCATATTATCAAAACGGCTCATTTTAAAAACCTGTCGGCATTCTGTCGGCAGATTATTAATTACTTCATTTATTTTATATTCTAATTCTTGTTCTAATAAGTTTTCCAGCGGATGCTTGTTTTCGATAAAAAAAAGTTCTTCTATAGCCGCTTTATCCTCGTACTGATTAAGACTGACTTCCCGCTTTACATATTCTTGCTGAAGATAATTGATGCAACGGTTCTTTACACTTCGTATTAAATATGAACGTAAAGAATATCTAATATCCACATTCTCTCTTATTTCCCATAAATTATAAATGATTTCACCAACGATAGTTTCTGATATAAAACTATCCCTTAAATAGCTGTCGGCTATCAGGCACAGATAATCATAGTATTTATCGAAAATAAAACGGAAAACATCCTCATTTCCTTTTTTAAAATGCTCTATGACGTTACTATCGGTGATTTTAACGTCATTTCTTAGTGTAATAGTCATAGTATATTCCCCGCTAGGCTTATTAATTAGCCAAATTAAGTAAAAGATATAAAATGTTCATTTTCAAAGATAATGAAAACACTCATACATTTTACAAATATATTTTAGATTAAATATTATCATACTCTTTTTCTCTAAGAATTATAGATGGGAATGGGATTTATAGAGGGACAGAAACTGATTTTCATATTAGATATTTTTAGATAGGTATATATTTTATTTTAAGACAGAGAAATGTAATAAGCGGGTAGGGAAGTAGGTTTGTTTTTGTAAAAAATAATATATCATCCGTGAAATTTAAATTTTTCCTGAAAATTATTTATCTTTGAATAATGCTTTATATTATCATTTTCCCGAAAGATAAAATAACTGAATATTAATATGCAGTTCACTTATAAATATTCATCACCGATAGGAGGAATAACGATTGCCAGTGACGGCGAAAGTCTGACCGGATTGTGGTTCGACGGACAAAAATACTTTGCTAATACTTTGGATTCTCGACATAAGGAAATAATTTTACCTATATTCGAGCAAACTTGTGAATGGCTCGATATTTATTTTAAAGGGCAATGCCCGGGTTTTACGCCGTCACTTCATTTAAGCGGTACTCCATTCAGGATGATGGTATGGGAAATATTACAGAAAATACCTTATGGGGAGACCATAACTTATAAGGAGATTTCTGAAGAAATAATACGGCAGAAGAATCTAAAATATATGTCTCCTCAGGCCGTAGGTGGAGCAGTAGGGCATAACCCTATCAGTATTATTGTTCCCTGTCATCGGGTAGTAGGTAGTAGTGGCAGCCTAACAGGATATGCAGGGGGGGTATCGAAAAAAGTAGAATTGATGAAATTAGAACATATGGATACCTCTGTTTTTTTCGTACCTATGCAAGGTAGTGCATTATAATAATGTTAATTAGGATATTAATCGAAAACGGATAAACTATGCCGTGATTTGGTCTAATCAAACATAATGTATATTATATAAACTTCTCTTGCCTACTTACCATTTGATATTAATAATTGTGCTGTCAACACCGAATAAAAAATTATTGATTGTTTGAGATAAAACAGTAAAAATCTCGGAAAAGAAATTTATAGTTTTAGCAATATATAAAATCTGTAAATTGGGTAATATAATCTGTAATCGAGGTAATATTTATACATTATAAATCTTTTATTTTTGTAATCGGTATACTTTATATGAATGAGAAATAACTTCATATTGAATTTATGTTATTTTAATTCATAGAAAATGGATGCGAAATAGAGAACGGATTTAATTTTATGATGATGGATAAAGTACTTAATTTAGACAGTGTAGATTTATACAACAAGCTCTATGGCTTAGAAACTCTTCATCCACTGGTAAGTGTAATAGACCTGAACAAAGCTACCCGATATATGTATTATACCCATTGGAATTATGGGGTTTATGCTTTGTATTTGAAACTCGAGAAAGTTTGCGAAATCAAATATGGCCGTCAAATTTACGATTATCAGGATGGGACCGTTGTGTGTTTCTCACCCGGACAATCGATAGAAACAACTCTGACAACAGATCGAATGCAAATGAATGTTCTCGGTATCCTTTTTCATCCTGACTTATTGCGAGGAACCCAACTCGGAAAAACAATAAAAAAGTATACGTTTTTTTCTTATGAAGTCAACGAAGCATTACATCTGTCAGAAGAGGAGAGAAGTGTTGTAATAGATGTGCTGAAAATTATTCGTATGGAGTTGGAACATGCCATCGATAAGCACAGTAAAACATTGATTGTAAATAATATAGAGCTGCTACTCAATTATTGTATGCGTTTTTACGAAAGGCAATTCGCAACTCGCAGTAAGGCAAACCGGGATGTATTGACCCGATTTGAGAACTTGTTGGAGGAGTATTTCGAAGGAACGCTTGCTGAAAATAACGGATTGCCCACAGTGAAATATTTTGCCGATAAACTTTGCCTTTCGTCTAACTATTTTGGTGATATGTTTAAAAAAGAAACCGGGAAAACTCCGCAAGAATATATTCAGGCTAAGGTAATCGATCTTGCCAAGGAACGTATTTCGGATACGGAAAACAGCGTTAGTCAGATCGCTTACTCTTTAGGGTTTCAGTATCCACAACATTTTTGTCGTCTATTTAAAAAACGAGTAGGATGTACACCCGGAGATTATCGTATGCAATACAATTTATAAGACGATGAAAGAAACGACTTTAGATATAAAGAACGTATGTGAATGCAATAGATGTTTAGGATGCGATACTTTGCATCCTGAAGTAAGCATCATCAATCTTGAGAGTTCGAATTTGGAACAGGAATCGGTAAAATTTGAATTTTATGCTATTTTATTGATCGAATCTTATCCCGGCGATTTCTGTTGTTGCGGTCGTAAATATTATGACTATTCTAATGCAACTATGGTCTTTCTGACACCTGGAGAAATTTTCTGTATGAGCGAAGAAAATACACTTCCCGACAAAGGATATCTATTGGCATTTCATCCTGATTTATTATTTCGTACATCATTGAAGAATCACATCAAGAACTATACTTTTTTTTCTTATTCAAAGGAGGAGGCATTGCACCTTTCGCAGCGTGAAACGGCTACGGTGACTTGCTGTTTTGAAAGTATAGAGGATGAGCTGCATCATCCTATAGACATGCACAGTAGCACAATTTTATCTCGGCACATCGAATTGTTACTCGATTATTGTACACGATATTACGAACGGCAATTTATCACTCGAGAAAACAAGAATAAAGCAATCTTAGAAAGATTGGAAAATTTATTTGATGAATGTATCGATTTTGAGGGATTTCATACGGTTAAGCCATCTTTACTCGAATTTTATGCCCGAAAATTAAATCTTTCTGTTGCTTACTTCGATGATCTTTTGAAATTTGAAACCGGAAAGACATTTGAAGAATATTTTCAGTTTAAACGATTGGATATTGCTAAGCGAATGTTATTGCAATCTGATAATACTCCTGCTATGGTAGCGCATCGACTGGGCTATCCCAGTGTACAGTATTTCAGTCTTATTTTTAAGAAAATAATAGGTATATCACCAAACGAATACAAATATTTTCGAAATTGATATCTATTATTAGTCTTACATTATTTAAGTTTTACACCATTTTTGTTATTTCATATGATAAAATATAATTTACTTGAGAACAATAGCTATAGGGAGATGTTCTTATTTTGAATTAATAAAGGTAAGTAATATGCTTTATCCAAATATATTAATTGTGGTTACCGGAACGGGGATTTTTGCAAATGGAAAACTTTCTACCGGATTATGGCTTAGCGAAATAACACATATTTATCATAGTGCCGAAGAACAGAAATATAAAATAACGATAGCTAATCCGAAAGGAGGAAGTACTCCTGTCGATCCCGAAAGTTTAAAACCATTTGTTTTAGACAAGCTTTCGGAGGAATATTGGAAAAATTCAGAATTTAAAAACTTACTGAAGCAAGCAAAGAGTTTGAATGATATTTCGGATCAACAATTCGACTGTATTTATTTAGCTGGCGGACATGGCGCAATGTACGATTTTCCGGATAATATTATTTTACAGGAAATGATTAAAAAACAATATGAAAGTAATAGAATAGTATCTGCTATTTGTCATGGAGTGTGTGGATTGTTGAATGTTAAACTGTCGGATGGTGAATATTTAATTAGAAATAAAAAAATAACCGGATTCAGTTGGTTTGAGGAGAGTATTGCTCGACGGAAAAAAGAAGTGCCCTTCGATCTTGAGGCTTTGTTGAAGGGGAGAGGAGCAGATTATGAAAAGGCACTCGTACCGATGACTTCGAAAGTAGTCGTCGATGATAAATTGATTACCGGTCAAAACCCGTTCAGTTCAAAAGAAATGTCTAAGGCCGTTATACAACATCTGAACGATAATATAATAACAAATAAATAAAGAATTTAATTAGGGCAAGAAGAATTATTTATTTAATAAGTAGCAATTATGAATATAGATGAAATTCTCAATTTTCGCCGTTCGGTACGGCTATATGATAAAGAGAAGCCAATAGATCAGGAAAAGGTAAAACATTGTTTAGAGTTAGCGACATTGGCTCCTAATAGTTCTGATATGCAGTTATGGGAATTTTACCATATTACACAGCCCGAATTGTTGAAAAAAATTTCAAGAGCCTGTCTCGATCAAAAAGCAGCTTCTACGGCTTCTCAAATAGTCGTTTTTGTTGTGCGACGGGATTGGTACAAAAAACATGCGCGATATGTACTCGATTTCGAAAAGAAAAACATTCTCCGATACAGCTCGAAAGATCGTCAGGCTAAACGCATCAAAGACAGAGAATTGTATTATGGGATATTGATGCCATTTGTTTATGCAAGATTCTTCGGAATTTTAGGATTGTTCAGGAAATTGTTGGCTAATGCGATCAGTATTTTCCGCCCGATGATGCTTGAAGTATCTGAAAATGATATGCGTGTGGTTGCCCATAAATCATGTGCACTCGCTGCTCAGACATTTATGATTGCCATGGCTAACGAAGGGTATGATACTTGTCCTTTAGAAGGTTTGGACAGCCGACGTTTGAAAAGAGCGCTTAAATTACCTCATGGTGCCGAAATAAATATGGCTATTCCTTGTGGCATACGTGATGGAAATAAAGGTATCTGGGGTGAAAGGTGCAGAGTACCGTTTGAAGAAGTTTATCGGCATATTTAATGTTATTTGTTACTTATAATTGATGAAAGAAAATTCTGTTACGCTTTTATTTTATGCAAAGCTATCAACCGGTATATATTCCTAACCGTTCTTATCGGCAGCATCACAAGTCCGAGACAGAGTGACAGCGCAAGTTTTATGATAAAATAAAGCACCCAGCCGAAAATCGGCATAAACAGGAAAACAGCCGGAGTAATTCTCGTCAATGTTTTCCAGCCGGGAACGATACTTGAAAAAATATAAATAGGCATCCCATACGATACGATAGCATATACGAGATGAAAGGAAAGCCCCTCGTTTGTGCACCGGGCAAACAATACGCCAAGTAAAATCCCCACGCCATACGTCAGCAACATTTCTGTAATGATCTGTACTCTTTCGGAATTGATACGTTTTGCGTTGCATTTTTTGCAGATAGGTTCGGAGTATGTGGAAGCGCAATCGGCACATAATCCTTTACCACAGTCGGGACATTGGGCTACCGCAGGCTGTATAGGATGTTCATAACAATTCATATATGTATTCAATTATAAATCAATTTACTTGCAAAGATAGGCATATTCAGCCATCCGATTACTGTCCGGCGGTAATTAATTTACAATCATGTTCGCACCAGTTGAGGGACTTCAACGTCACTTGCATACAGAAAAGACATATGCAGCCAAGAGGAGACTTGTAGCGCCAATAAACAGAAAAAAAAGAAAAGCGCTTAAACCTTGATTTTAAGCGCCTTAGATAATTTACTTGTGATCCGCCTGGGATTCTCCTTACAGAGTTACCACGCTGATATTTAAAACTTTATATTTTTAGCTTCAAGCATATCCCATGATTTAACCCACTAATTTGCTACGTGCTTTTGCGATAGTTTGCTCATGGAGAATACTGATACAAAGATAGTTATTTTTAATGACTATGAAAAATTTTGTAGTATTTATTCGTAGTATCACCAAAAACTGAAATATATTTATAAACAATTGTTTATCAGTATTTTATAGAATATATTTTATCTAATCCAGTAAATAAGTAAAAACTATGCATATTGCGTTAATTTGCTTTAATTAATAGATTTCTAATTTAAAAATAATTTATGATAATCTAAAAGATAAATTAATAACGGTAGAATAATTTATTTCTTTAATTTCATATTATACATAGTTCTTATTCATATTTATTTTTTTATTAATTCATGATGCTAATATTTTATTTAGACTTCAAAAACCGCTATAATTTATTCATTGAAATTTATAGTATTTTATAATGTGTATAACTATTGATTAAAAATCTATCTTTTATGAGAAAAATATCTTTTCATCTATATAAATTATTTATATTTGCATAATAAACTAATGTTGGAATCGTTATGGAATGCATCTATTGTAAACAAAATATACCAGATAATGCTAATTTCTGCCCATTCTGTGCCATGCAAATTAGGTGTAAAGAGTGTGGTGAAACTTTAATACAAAAAGCAAAAGTTTGTATCAATTGTGGAAAATATTTGAAAGAAAGTGATAGTTCAAGTATGAACACTATTGAATTTTCTGAAACAAAGAATTCCCGATCTTTTAAAGCTTCATTTACAGATACTGTAGGAGGCTGTATCGGAGAAGCTGTTGGGTTAATAATTAATAATAAATTGCCTAATAAAGTTGCTGTTTTTAAACAAAAAGAGCTTGCTTCCCCTGAAATTATTCCTCATATTAATAATGATGATGAAGAAATTATGGCTGTAGTTATTGACGATGAATTGGAACAGCTTAATCAAGTATTTAGAAAAAGTAATGGTAAGATCACATTACAGGAAACAAGACTGAAGGCTAAATCTAAAAGAGATGCTGGTATTAGACTTACATTAATGTTTATGTATTATCAGTATAAATTAGGTACTGAAGAAATATTAAGATCTGATTTAACGAATATCATGCGAGATGCGAGCTTAGAAGATTCTAACTGGCGCTATTGGTTAGTAAATAATAATTTAGTTGGTGTTAAAGATGATAAAGTAGAATTGAAAGCTCCCGGAAGAGATGCTGCTAAAGAATTTTTATTAGAAATAATGAATTCTGAAATTGAAGATAAATGGAAGTTAGGGACTTCATCACGTTCAACTAGAAAGACAAAGAAAAAAGAAGGTAATGACGAAAATACAATTTAATGATTTTTGCCAAGTTAGTAGAATTGCTTTTCAGAAGAAAAAGATAGATTCTGTAATTCTAATTATTTGGTATCATCAAAAAATATCAGAAAAAACTTCTATTTCGATAACTGAGATAAATAATTATTTAAAACAAGCTCATTTACCAGAATATAATAGGACTCGTTTATCTGGGCATCTTAAAATAGATAAGAGGATAACAAAAGGGGAAAATGGTAATTATAAGCTTAATCGGGCTATACTGGAAGAGTTAGATAAAACATTTAATTATTTATTTGAAGATGAAACTAAGATTAGTCTACAAGTTTCTTTAAATAACACACCTTTTTTAGATAATATAGATATAGATAATGCTCATAAAATGGCAGAATTATATTTAATTATTTTTTGTTTTGAAAATTCTGCAAGGAGATTTGTCGCAAAAATATTTTCAGAGAATTACGGAGATGACTGGTGGAATAAAATTAAGAATGCAGATTTCAAGAAAAAAGTTGAAGAACGTATATCTCGAGAGCAAAAACTCAAATGGATATGTCAGCGGGGTACTTCTCCATTATTTTATTTGGATTGGAGCGATCTGTTGAAAATTATAAGAAAATATGAGGATTTGTTTACATCTTTAGTTGCTGATCTAAAATTTATAGAATTGAGATTTGAAGAACTTGAAAG
Organism: Coprobacter tertius; assembly: GCF_024330105.1. Taxonomy (NCBI): domain Bacteria; kingdom Pseudomonadati; phylum Bacteroidota; class Bacteroidia; order Bacteroidales; family Barnesiellaceae; genus Coprobacter; species Coprobacter tertius. The sequence continues at coordinate 582 of NZ_JANDHW010000014.1, read as the reverse complement.
AGTTAGAAATATCATAGCTCATAATGGAGTCATTCCTGATAAAAATGATGTAGATCGACTAATCTTATATTTTCAAGATTGGTGCAAACAATTAAATAAGATTTAATACTATATCTGTTTGCATTAAAGTATTTTGTCTGATTAATAATGTTTTACTTTTAATATATTACAACTTTACACTTTTCTTCTTTTTCTTCCTCACTCTCCACTCCATATCCCTAATTAGAGAATCATCCGGCGCAGGGCTGTAATAAGTCTCGAAAAATCCGTCGAGCAGATTCGAGAAAGTTTGGACGATATTTTCCACAGGTGGCGGGGTATATCGGGTCTCGTACCGAGTCTGTTGAATAAGAGTACCGGGAGAAGTATAATTTACCGGGACTCTTCGGGTCGCATTTGTTTCTGCATTCCTTTTAATTAGTTTATCGAGATTGGCGAAACTGAATTTCCTATCGATCTGCGACCCCTTAAAGGTATAACCGTTCCTCTCGAAGGATACACCCTGTATTTCCTTGCTATTTCCTTTGAACTTGGGTTGCATTTTCACTCCCTGTTTGTAAACCGCCTTTATAAACTCTTCCC